>JAODAY010000223.1 GCA_025463665.1 Microbacteriaceae bacterium | reverse complement strand
GTCGGAGAGGACGCGTTCGACGGTGACGCCGCGGTCGGCGAACCACGAGACGGCGCGTTTGAGGACGCCGACGGCGGTGGCGGCGGTTTCGTCACCGTGGATCTCGGCATAGGCGACCCGGGAATGGTCGTCGATGACGGTGTGGACGAATGCCGTGCCGAGGAGCTCGTGGTGGTATCTGCTCCGGGTGGTCCCGGGAGTGGCCTGCCGGTTCTTGTTGCCCTGGGTCCGGCCGACGTATCGCCACCCGCCGCCGTCGGGGATGTTGCCGATCTTCTTCACATCGACGTGGATCAGATCGCCGGGTTTCTCGTGCTCGTAGCGACGGACCGGCTCGCCGGTACGGACGTCGACGTGGTGCAGTCGGTTGAGACGGCAGCGGGTCAGCACCGCGTGGACGGTCGAGGCCGGCATGCCGAGGCGGGCGCCGATCCCGACCGGTCCGAGACGTTTCTTCCACCGCAGGTGCACGACTTTCCGCACCAGTTCCGGGCGGGTCTTCGTCGGACTGCGATGCGGACGCGAGGAACGATCCTGCATGCCGTCGCGGCCCATCGCCGCATACCGGTCGGCCCACCGCTTCGCGGTCGGCCACGACACATGGAAGAACGCCGCCGCGTGTGCGACAGGCCAGCCGCCGTCGACGACCAGCCTCCCGATCCGCAGACGTTGAACAGGGGTCAGAGCAGCATTAGCGTGAGACACGAAGACCTCCGGGTTGAGGAATGGGACCTAGACAGCTCCACCCTCCACCGGAGGTCTTCGTCATTTCAAGACGTCACACATCAACCAACGTCCCTGGGCAGTACAGCTAGCGCGCGTAGTTCGGCGCCGCGACGACCATCTGGATGTCGTGCGGGTGCGACTCCTTGAGCCCGGCCGCGGTGATGCGCACGAACTTGCCCTTCTGCTTGAGCTCGGGGATGGTGCGCGCACCCGTGTAGAACATCGACTGGCGCAGTCCGCCGAGCAGCTGGTAGGCGACGGCGGAGAGCGGTCCGCGGTAGGGAACCTGCCCCTCGATGCCCTCGGCGATGAGCTGCTCGTCGCTCGGCACGTCCGCCTGGAAGTAGCGGTCGCGCGAGTAGGAGGTCTTCTTGCCTCTGGTCTGCAGCGCGCCGAGCGAGCCCATGCCGCGGTAGTTCTTGAACTGCTTGCCGTTGACGAAGACGAGGTCGCCGGGGCTCTCGTCACACCCGGCGAGAAGGGACCCGACCATGACGGTGTCGGCCCCGGCGACGATCGCCTTCGCGATGTCGCCCGAGTACTGCAAGCCGCCGTCGGCGATGACGGGGATGCCGACCTCGCGCGCGGCGAGCGACGCCTCGTAGACGGCGGTGACCTGCGGAACACCGACGCCCGCGACGACCCGCGTGGTGCAGATCGAGCCCGGCCCGACGCCGACCTTGATCGCGTCTGCGCCGGAGTCGATGAGCGCCTGGGCGCCCGAGCGGGTGGCGACGTTTCCGCCGATCACGTCGATGTGCGCGAACGCGGCATCGCTCTTCATGCGGCTGATCATGTCGAGCACACCGGCGGAATCGCCGTTGGCGGTGTCGACGACGATGACATCGACGCCGGCCTCGTTGAGGGCGACGGCGCGATCCCACGCGTCGCCGAAGAATCCGATGGCGGCGGCGACGCGCAGGCGACCCTCGTCGTCCTTGGTGGCGTTCGGGTACTTCTCGCTCTTGTCGAAGTCCTTCACGGTGATGAGTCCGCGCAGCTTGCCGTCGGCATCGATGAGCGGCAGCTTCTCGATCTTGTGCTGGGCGAACAGTGCGATCGCGGCATCCGACCCCACACCGACGGGGGCCGTGATGAGCCCCTTCGTGGTCATGACGTCGCGCACGAAAGTCGTGTGCTTCTCGAAGTCGGAGACGAAGCGCATGTCGCGATTCGTGATGATGCCGGCGAGGCGGCCGTCGGCCTCGATCACGGGAAGCCCGGAGACACGGAATTCGCGGCACAAGGCGTCTACTTCTGCCACAGTGGCATCCGGCGTCGTCGTGACGGGATTCGTGATCATGCCGCTCTCGCTGCGCTTGACCTTGTCGACGTGTGCAGCCTGCTCCTCGATCGAGAGGTTGCGGTGCAGAACGCCGATGCCGCCGTTGCGGGCCATGGCGATCGCCATGCGGGACTCGGTGACAGTATCCATGGCCGCGGAGGACAGCGGTGCGGCGACGGTGATGCGGCGGGTGAAGCGCGAACTGGGGTCGGCTTCGCTCGGGATGACGTCGGTGTGTCCGGGCAGGAGCATGACGTCGTCGTAGGTAAGTCCGATGAAACCGAATGGGTCCGGCTGGTCCATGAATCCCCTTATAGAGAAGAGCGAGAATGACCGGATGCAGCTTCGAATGCCGGTAGCCAATATTAACCCAGCTTGACCTCCGATTGTTCCCCGGTCATTGTTATCCATACGCGTTTCGGCGTCGAAACACGATCGACACATACCACTAGTACTTTGTGGCATATCCAGCAGGTACTTTATGGATTGTCGAACGACAGGCGTTGTACGACACAGAACTAGCAGTGCACAACACCTGGAGGTTCACCCGTGGCAGAGTCCGCGCAAAAAAGCCGAGCCCGCACGCTCGCGCTCGGGGCATTCGGCCTGGCGGTGACGCTCATGGCCATGCTGCCCATAGCAGCACACGCCTCGCCGGCAGAGGTTGTTCCGCCCGAAGAGGCCGAGCAGACCATTCAGGTCTGGATTCGTCTCGACGCCGACAAGTCACCGATGCCCGGCATCGCGGTCAACGTCGAGGGCGAAGGCTTCAACGAGGAGTTCGTCACGGGCGAAGACGGCAAGGTGATCGTCGGGCTGGAAGAACCGGGCACCTACACGGTCACCATCGACGAGACGACACTTGCCCCCGAGGCCGGTTTCCCCAACAAGAACCCCCGCGAGGTCTCCGTCTCCTCGGGCGCGAAGAACGCACCCGCGATCTTCCTCGTCTCGCCCGACAACCTCGCGACCGGCGCGACTCCCGCCCCCGACGCCAGACCGAGCCAGTCCGCAGGGCCCGGCTTCTGGACGCTGTTCTGGCCCAAGGTCGTCACCGGCCTCATCTTCGGCCTCCTGCTCGCCCTCGCGGCGATCGGTCTGTCGCTCATCTACGGCACGACGGGCTTGAACAACTTCGCCCACGGTGAGCTGGTGACCTTCGGCGCCCTCATGGCCTACACCTTCAGCGGGATCCTCGACTGGCCAGCGCCCCTCGCGATCGTCATGGCGGTAGTGCTCGGTGGCGCCTTCGGCTGGGCCCAGGACGCCGCGCTGTGGAAACCGCTGCGCAGGCGCGGACTCGCCCTCATCCCCCTCATGATCGTCACCATCGGGCTCTCGCTCGTGCTGCGCTACGTGTTCGCGTTCATCTGGGGCGCCGACCGCCTGTCGCTGCCGAACGACCCGAAGCCGTTCCTCGTGTTCGGCTCGGTAAGCCTGCGATTCACGGATGTCGCGGGCGCAGTGATCGCCATCGTGCTGTTGCTCGCCGTGGCGTTCGTCCTCCTCCGCACGAAGATCGGCAAGGCGACCCGCGCGGTCGCCGACAACCGCTCCCTCGCCGCGGCGTCCGGCATCAACGTCGAGCGCGTCATCCGCATCGTCTGGGTCGGCGGGGCGGCACTGGCCGCCCTGTCCGGCGTCTTCGTCGGCTACTATCAGTCGCTGCGCTGGGACACCGGCGCATCGATCCTGCTCCTCATGTTCGCCGCAGTCACCCTCGGCGGCCTCGGCACCGCGTTCGGCGCCCTCGTCGGCTCCATCGTGATCGGCGTCTTCATCAACGTGTCCACGCTGTGGATTCCGGAGAACCTCAAGTACGTCGCGGCGTTCGTGGTGATGATCGTCATTCTGCTCTTCAGACCTCAGGGCATCCTGGGCAGGCGCGAGAGAATCGGCTAGGGAAAAACCATGGAATTCACCTTCATCCCCCTCGCGCTCGGCGAGATCTTCTCGCCGACCACCGCCGCCTACGCGCTCGCGGCCCTCGGGCTCGCCGTGCACTTCGGATTCACCGGTCTGCTCAACTTCGGCCAGGCCGGGTTCATGGCGGTGGGTGGTTACGCCTTCGCCATCACCGCGGTCAAGCTGGAGTGGCCCGTGTGGGGCTCCGTTCTGGCCACGATCGTCGCCTCGGTGATCTTCGCGCTCATCCTCGGTATCCCCACCCTGCGGCTGCGGGCGGACTACCTCAGCATCGTGACCATCGCCTCGGCGGAGATCATCCGACTATCGGTGAAAACGCCGGAGTTCTCCGACGTCACCGGAGGCTCGGAGGGCATCAACGGTGCGGCTCGTGCGTTCAACGAGCTGAACCCGCTGCCCGAGGGTCGGTGGGGGTTCGGTGTTCTCACCTACTCCTCCGACCAGTGGTGGGTGCGCATCGTCGGCTGGCTCGTCGTGGCGCTCGCCTGCCTCATCGTGTACCTGCTCGTTCGCAGCCCGTGGGGCCGCATCGTCAAGGGCATCCGCGAGGACCAGGACGCCGTGCGCGCTCTCGGAAAGAACGTCTTCTCCTACAAGATGCAGGCGCTCATTCTCGGTGGAGTTCTCGGCGGTCTCGCCGGGGCGCTGTTCATCCTCCCGAGGTCGCTGCAGCCAGACAACTACGGCACCCAGCTCACGTTCTTCCTCTACACGATCCTTTTGCTGGGTGGTGCGGCGACGGTCTTCGGGCCGATCGCCGGATCCATCATCTTCTGGGTCACGCTGTCGCTCTCCGACGGCCTTCTTACCCTCCTGGTGACCAACAACTGGCTCCCCATCGAAAGCACGCAGCAAGGTCCCATCCGCTTCATCATCATCGGTGTCACACTCATGTTGCTCGTGATATTCCGACCCC
>JAODAY010000209.1 GCA_025463665.1 Microbacteriaceae bacterium | reverse complement strand
GGTCGGGCAGACGATGATCAACGTCAAGACCTCGGGCGCCAGAACCCGAGTCTCCACGTTCCTCGCGGGAGTCTTCCTCTTGGTGCTCGTCGTCGTGCTCGGCGACATCGTCGCGGTCATCCCCATGGCGGCACTCGTGGCAGTGATGATCATGGTCTCCGCGGCCACCTTCGACTGGCACAGCATCACACCGTCGACGCTCAAGCGCATGCCCGTCGGCGAGACGCTCGTGATGGTCATCACGGTGGTCGTAGTCGTCGTCACCCACAACCTCGCCATCGGCGTCATCGTCGGCGTCATCGCGGCCATGGTCGTTTTCGCCCGGCGGGTCGCGCGCTTCGCCACGGTGGAGCGCACGGTCGACGCGACTTCAGCGACGCCGACCGTGTTCTACACCGTGACCGGCGAACTCTTCTTCGCCTCCAGCAACGATCTGACCACCCAGTTCGAGTACTCCGCCGACCCCGCGCGCGTGGTCATCGACCTCACCCGCTCGCACGTCTGGGACGCCTCGACCGTCGCCGCTCTCGACGCCATCACGACGAAGTACGAGCGCCACGGCACGACGGTCGAGATCATCGGAATGAACGACGAGAGCACGCGCATGCACGACCGCCTCGCGGGCAACCTCGGCGGAGAGTGACCGCCGCCGCGTCATCCGTTGGTCACAGCGTGAGCACGTAAGGTCGGGGGGTGACCACAACCCTGACCGACGACGGCATCCAGTTCGTGACCGACCGCCACCTCGCGACGCTGTCGTCGATGGGCAGGTCCGGCGACATCCACACCGTGCCCGTCGGCTTCACCCTACGAGAGGGTGTGGTGCGCATCATCGCGACTGACGGCACCCAGAAGGTGCGCAACATCGAGCGCGACGGCAGGGCGACGGTGTGCCAGGTGGAAGGGATCCGCTGGATCACCTTCGCCGGCACCGCGCGCGTCTCTCGCGAGCCCGGCGCCATCGAACGGGCCGTGCAGCTCTACGCGCAGCGCTACCGTCAGCCCCGCGTCAACCCGGCACGCATCGTGATCGAGATCGAGGTCGCGAAGGTGCTCGGTTCGTCGGGTTTACGCGCGACGGAGTAGCTCACCGGAATAGGCCGCGCGGGCGCACGGTTGGCCTCTAGGTGCCGCGGATTGTTCGCCGCGGCGGCCACATCCGGGCTCCACGCCCGCAGAAATGGAAGTTTGTGCCCATGAAACTGTTCTCCCCCGTCTCCCTCGGAGACATCGAACTCGCCAACCGCGTCGTCATGGCGCCGCTGACCCGCACCCGGTCGGGAGCGGACGGTGTTCCAGGCGAGCTCGTTGCCGAGCACTACGCACAACGCGCAAGTCACGGGCTCATCATCACCGAAGGCACTTACCCGAGCGCCGAATCACGGGCCTACTGGGGCCAGCCGGGCATCTCGAACGACGAGCAGGCCGCCGGGTGGCGCCGTGTCGCCGACGCCGTGCATGCGGAGGGCGGGCGCATTGTGCTGCAGCTCATGCACGGTGGCCGCGTCTCACACACCGACATCACCGGCACCGACCGCATCGTCGGCCCGAGCGCCATCGCAATCGAGGGCGAGGTGCACACGCCAGAGGGCAAGAAGGCGTTCCCCGTGCCGCACGAGCTGACGATAGACGAGATCCACGAGGCGCGCGCCGAGCTGGTCGAGGCCGCCCGGCGCGCGGTCGAGGCCGGCCTCGACGGCGTCGAGGTGCACAGCGCCAACGGCTACCTGTTGCACGAGTTCCTCTCCCCCGTGTCGAACCAGCGCACCGACGCATACGGCGGCAGCCCGGAGAACCGGGCACGCTTCACCATCGAGGTCACCGCGGCCGTCGCCGAGGCGGTCGGCGCGGGCCGGGTCGGCATCCGGCTCTCCCCGGCGCACAACATCCAGGGCGTGCTCGAGCTCGACGAGGCCGACGTCACGGCCACCTACCAGGCCGTCGTCGACGGCATCGGCCCGCTGGGCCTCGCCTACATGAGCGTGCTGCACAACGACCCGACCGGCGACCTCGTGCAGGAGCTGCGCACGCGCTTCACCGGCAAGTTCATCGCCAACAGCGGATTCGGAACGGTCACGACCCGCGACGAAGCCATCGGACTGGTCGAACAGAACCACGCAGACGCCGTGGCCGTCGGCCGCCTCTCGATCGCGAACCCCGACCTCGTCGCGCGGTGGGAGGGCAACCACCCCGAGAACACGCCCAACGGCGCGACCTTCTACGGCGCCGGCGCCGAGGGCTACACCGACTACCCGCGCCTCACGGCGTAGCACCTCCACGGCCGCTTCGCCGAGCCGACCCCTCGCTGCAAGGGGTTGCGCTCGGCGGCGGTGCGGTGTCGGGTAGAGGAACACGCGACACAACCTCGAGGAGCTACGCCGGGCATGAAGGAACTTCGAATACTCAGAGCCGTCAGCAGACTCGAGGATGCCGTGGCCATCGACCCGGCGATCGAGAAGGTCAGCGCCGCCGTACACAAGTACATACAGCCGCAGGACCTGCGTGACGTGCTGCACGGCGTACCCATCGGGCATCCCGTGCACCCTCTCGCCGTGCTGGTGCCGGCCGGCTCCTGGGTCGCCACCGGCGTGCTCGACCTGATTCCCGGCACCGCGAAGTCCGCCCGCGTGCTCACGGGCTTCGGCGTGCTCGCCGCCATTCCGACTGCCATCACCGGCTACACCGACTGGTCAGAGCTGCACAAACAGCAGCAGCGCGTCGGCCTCGTCCATTCCGGCGCGAACCTCGTCGCCATCGGTCTCTACACCGCCTCCTGGCTGCAGCGCCGTCGCGGGCACCACTCCAGCGGCAAGGTGCTCGGGTACCTCGGACTCGCCATCGTCTCGGGCTCCGGCTACCTCGGCGGGCACCTGAGCTACCGCATGGCGGCCGGCGCCAACCACTCCGAAGACGTTCCCCATCGCTTTCCGCACGGCTGGCAGCACCTCGCGTCTCTCGACGAACTGCCCGAGGGGCAACTCACCCGGCGGGATGTCGCGGGCCAGCCGTTGCTCGTGCTTCGACGCGGTTCATCCGTCGACGTCATCTCGAACAGGTGCAGCCACCTCGGCGGCCCGCTCGACGAGGGCTCGCTCATCGCCGGGCACAGCGACGACCCGTGTGTCGCCTGCCCGTGGCACGGCAGCGTCTTCTCGATCAGCAACGGCGAGGTGATGCACGGGCCGGCGACGGCACCGCAGCCGCGGTTCGAGGCGCGGGTCACGGGAACCAGTGTCGAGGTGCTGCTGCCCCACGCGGGGTAGCGGTGATCGCCGCCCTCTTCACCGCCGCGACGGCGAGCTACGCGGCGAACTGCGCGCTCGGCACCGCCGTGGCGTCTGGCGTCGTGGACACCCGGGAGTATCGCTGGGTGCACCACGCGCTCTACGTCTCCACGCTCGTGCTCTCCGGTGCGGCCGCGAGCTCGCTTCTCTGGAGCCGGAGCCGCGCCGGCTGGGTGCTGCTGCCCGCGGCGATACCGCTGTCGGTCATCCCGAGCCTCGGTGCACGGTTGCCGCGGCATCCGGCCGTCGCCCTCGCCGCCGCGCCGTTCTTCATCGCCAGTCTGATCTACGCCAGGAGGTGAGCGGCAGTGCAGCTTCTCGATGCGATTCGTCGCCGCAAGACAACAAATGGGGCCTTTCTGCCCGACCCCGTCTCCGAGGAGCATCAGCGACTGCTCATGGAGGTGGCCGGCCGCGCGCCGTCGCAACTCAACAGTCAGCCCTGGCGGTTCGTCATCGTCGATGACGCCGAGACGATCGGCACGATCGCGTCGACCAGCGGCGAGAGCATGACCGAGGCGATGAGCAACGGCACCTTCTTCGAGCGCTACAAACCGTACTTCCGGTTCAGCGCTGCGGAGATGGAACGGCGTCGCGACGGGATGCTGTTCGACAAGCTGCCCGCGCCACTGCGCCCCTTCACGGGCCAGGTGTTCACCCCCCGCGGACAAGCGCTCATGAACGCGATGCGCGTTCCGCACATGCTCGGCGAGGAGAACCGCAAGCTCGTCGCCGGGTCGCCACTGCTGCTCGGCGTGATGCTGGATCGCGCGGAGTACCGGCCGGGCGAATTGTCATCGTTCTATTCGGTGTTCAGCATGGGCGCCGCAATGGAGAACGTCTGGCTCACCACGCTCGAGGTCGGCATGGGAATCCAGTTCGTGTCGTTCCCGATGGAGGTGCCCGGCAACTGGGCGAGGATCGAGGAGGTGCTTCAGGTGCCCGATGACCTCGAGCTCATGGCCGTCTACCGCCTCGGCTACCTGCCCCCCGACCAGCGCCGACCCGCGATCGACTGGTCGAGTCACCAGCGAAAGCTGCCGTCGCAGTACGTCTTCCGTGGCACTTGCGCGACGCCGCAGAGCGGGTGGGACGAGCCGCTCTGCGCCGAGTAGGAACGCCGCGTGAGCGATCAGTTGATCGCCTTCCCCTCCGTCGTCAAGGGGGCGGCTGCGGAGCGAGCAGCTGCCAGGAGCAGCGCGAGGCCGCCTGTGCTGAACAACAGCAGGAAGTCGAGCATGGTCAGTCCGGTCGGCAGCAGTCCCCAGACCGTCTTGTCCACCTGGCCGAGGAGGCCGAGCGCCACGAGGTAGCTCCCCACACCAAGCAGAACCACGCGCACAGCCGCCGGCGAGCTGTCGGTCGAGCCGACGAAGAGACAGGCTGCGGCGCAGAGCAGGTACGTCACGTCGACGAAGAAGTCGACGTTGAGCAGACCGAGAATGTGATCGCCCTCGATGAAGAGGCCGATCAGGGCATGCCCGCCGAGGAACAGTCCGAGCATTGCCGCGTAGGCCTTCGCCATCTGATTGATCTCCCTCCGAAAGAAAGCGGCGCCCGATCGATCGACGCCGCTGCAGCACTCGCCGCGGCGTCCAGCCAACCCGGCACGCGTCGGGGATTGAAGGGGCTTGACAGGGTCAGCGCTATAGGGGCGGGCCGGCACGCACCCTGTAATTCTGCAGCGACACGCTCTGGCGGGCCAGCTCCCACGCACCGACCGTAGCCACTGCGACGACACAAGCCATAAGACAGCGTTCACCACAACGTCATTGACACCGGCCGCTGGCGCTGTCCTACTTAGGTGTGATGTCGATAGCACTCATTCGACGCCCTTACCCGACCAGAGCGAGGACCCGAATCCATGGCACTGCTTTCGCCCACCGTCTGACTGCATGCGAGCACTCATCCGCAATCACCCGCTCGCGTCGCTCGTCGTCGCCCTCGTGACGGTCGCGGTGGTCGTCGGGGTGGTCTGGGCCACAGTGTCGGTGATGTCGCGCCCCGCGGGCGAGCCGGTCGCGACCCCGGGCGGCGAGCAGACTCCCGCGCCGACGGGAGAGCCGAGCGGCTCCCCCGCCCCTTCGGCGCCTGGGGACTGCGCGGCGGCGACAATCAGCGTCGCGACCGCCGAGGAACTCGCCTCGGCTCTCGACGAGGCGGCCCCGGGCGACACCATCTCGCTCGCGCCGGGAACGTACCAGGACCGGTTCGTGGCGAAGACCTCGGGAACACCGCAGGCGCCCATCACCCTGTGCGGCACGGCCGCGAGCGTGCTCGACGGTGGCGGCATCAGAAAGGGCTACGTTCTGCATCTCGACGGTGCTCAGTACTGGAACCTCGTCGGGTTCGCCGTCACCAACGGCCAGAAGGGAGTCATGGCCGACGGCACCGTGGGCAGCGTCATCCGCAATCTGACCGTCTATGGAATCGGTGACGAGGCCATCCACCTGCGCAGGTCGAGCACCGACAACAGCGTGCTGGGCAACACGATCCGCGACACCGGCCTGCGAAAAGAGAAATTCGGCGAGGGCGTCTACGTCGGCACGGCCGAGAGCAACTGGTGCGACGTCAGCGACTGCAAGCCCGACCCGTCCGATCGCAACCTCATCGAAGGCAACACGATCAGCTCGACCACCTCGGAGAGCGTCGATCTCAAGGAGGGCACGTCAGACGGCATCGTGCGCGGCAACCACTTCGATGGGTCGTCGATCACCGGCGCCGACTCCTGGGTCGACGTCAAGGGCAACGGCTACCTCATCGAGGGAAACACCGGGGTCAATACGCCCGGCGACGGCTACCAGACGCACGAGATCCTTGACGGCTGGGGCACGGGAAACGTCTTTCGCGACAACACAGCCGAGGTCAACGGGCCCGGCTTCGGCTACGCGCTCACCCCCGAACGAGGCAACGTCGTCGAATGCAACAACACCGCGAGCGGCGCCGGCGAGGGTGACATGAACGTGAACTGCTCCCGCTGACGGCCTGACCCCCACACACGACGAGCCGTTCGCCGTGCTACTGGGCGACGACCTCATCTGGCTCAAGAGGTTCGTCGAGACATTTGAGGCACCGGATGTCGCGGCGGCCGTCGCGGGCACCCCGACCAAGGCGGTCGCTACCGTCGGTCGCCGGCCCGCCTGATCGACCAGAACGCGGTGCCGCCGACGATCGCGCCCCAGAACAGCACACGCCGCAGGCCTCGCCGGGTGCCGCCGCCCCAGCCACCATGCACCTCCGCGGCGTCGCCCTCCTGCGGGGCGTAGAGGTTGCCCGTCGAGTCGGCGGCCGAATCCTTCAGGGAGAGGTTGCCGGCGTGGGTCAGTGCCGCGACCTCCTTCTCGGCGGCCACGGGCGTCGCCTTGTGCTGCCGAACGAGCGCTCGGCCCGCGGTGCCGATGACGAACTCCGGCTTCGGCCTCTTCGACATTCGCACGATCGCCTTGGCCACGAGCTCGGGCGGGTACACCGGCGGCATGGCGACGACCTTGCGTCCCGTGTAGTTGGCGGCGTGCCGAAAGAACGGCGTGTCGATGGTCGGCGGCAGCACCGTGGAAACCGCGATGCGCTTGTGTCCGGCGAGGGTCAGCTCCGACCGGAGCGTGACGCCGAGGGCGCGCACAGCGGCCTTGGCCATGCCGTACGGCGCCGTGTAGGGCTGCGGTATGTCGCCGAGAATCGAGGAGACATTTACGATCACGCCCGCCCCTTGGTCGATCATCTGCTCGAGGGCGACGCGGGCACCGTAGACGTAACCCATCACGTTCACGTCCATCACCTTGCGGAAGTCGTCGAGCGGCATCGTCACGAAGGTCGAGTACACCGAGGCCGTCGCGTCGTTGACCCACACGTCGATGCGGCCGAACTGCTGCACGGCCGTCGCGGCAAGGGCCCGCACCTCGGTCTCGACCGTGACATCCGTGGCGACGGCGATGGCCTCGCCGCCCGCACGCCGACACTCCTCGGCGAGCTCGTCGAGCGCCGCCTGTCGGCGGCTCGCGAGAACGACCGAGGCGCCCTCTCCGGCGAATCGGAGGGCGGTGGCCCGGCCGATTCCGCTCGACGCA
This sequence comes from Microbacteriaceae bacterium, assembly GCA_025463665.1. Taxonomy (GTDB): domain Bacteria; phylum Actinomycetota; class Actinomycetes; order Actinomycetales; family Microbacteriaceae; genus Conyzicola. The sequence continues at coordinate 1,099 of JAODAY010000209.1, read as the reverse complement.
CCGGTGATCACGACGACGGGAGGGCGATTTGTCATGCCTTATCCGACCATGCCCCGGCGCGGCGTCACAGGCATTGCGCCCGGCGACGAAAGCCCGTAGCGGATGCCACGGCCGCCGACGCGCGAGCGGCCAGACCCACCCACCGGCACCACCGCGGCGGGTTTAGAGTCGGAGCGACGAAGGGACACCCGTGCAGCGAACCCATCACCTCCCGACCAGCGCCGTGCCGGCGTAATCCCCGCGTGTTCGCCGATCCGCTCCCGTCGGTGGCCGAGGTCGCGCGGCGGCTGCGCGCCGCCGGCTGCGTCTACGCCGAGGACGAAGCGCGGCTGCTGCTCGCCGCAGAGGCGCGACCGGACGCCCTCGAGGCGATGATCGGCGAGCGCATCGACGGCACTCCGCTCGAGCATATCCTCGGCTGGGCGGCATTCGCGGGCCTGCGCATCGCCGTGCACCGCGGCGTGTTCGTGCCCCGGCGTCGCACCGAACTCCTCGCCACCGAGGCCGCCGCCCTGTGCCCTCCCGGAGGCACGCTGCTCGAGCTGTGCTGCGGTTCGGGAGCGGTGGCGTCCGCCGTCGCGGCGCAGCGTGCGCGGCTGACCGTCTTCGCGGTCGACATCGACCCCGCAGCCGCGCGGTGCGCGCGAGAAAACCTCGGCAGCAGAGCCGGCACTCGCGCCACGGTACTCGAGGGCGACCTCTACGAGCCGCTGCCGGCCGGTCTGCGGGGGCGGATCGACGTGATCGTGGCGAATGCGCCCTACGTTCCCACCGGGTCAATCGACACCATGCCTGCCGAGGCGCGGGAACACGAACCTCTCGTCGCCCTCGACGGCGGAGTCGACGGTCTCGAGGTGCAGCGCCGGGTCGTCGGCGGCGCTGCGCCCTGGTTGCGGCCGGGCGGGCATCTCCTCGTCGAGACCAGCGAACGGCAGGCGCCGCTTACCCGCTCCATCTTCGAGTCGCACGGCTTCTCGGCGCACCGGGTGCGGTCCACGCCGCTCGACGCCGCCGTCGTCGTGGGCATGACGCCCACAGGTCCGGCGGCTAGCGAAGGAAGAGCGGCCAGCTGAGCGCGGCGAACGCGGCAACGTTGACG
>JAODAY010000207.1 GCA_025463665.1 Microbacteriaceae bacterium | reverse complement strand
GTCGACGCGAACACCGCGTACACGCGCGCCGACATCGAACACCTGGGCGCGCTCGACGAGTTCGACCTGCTGCTCATCGAGCAGCCTTTCGTCGAGGAGGACATCCCCAGCCACGCCGCCCTCGCTCGCGCCATCGCCACCCCGGTGTGCCTCGACGAGTCGATCCTCGGAACGGAGGTCGCGGTCGACGCGATCGGGCGCAAGGCGACGAGCGTCATCAACGTCAAGGCAGGACGCATGGGCGGCTACCTCGAGGCGGTGCGTCTGCACGACGCCTGCGCCGAGCTCGGCGTTCCGGTGTGGTGCGGCGGAATGCTCGAGACCGGGATCGGTCGGGCGGCGAACGTGGCTCTCGCGGCCATGGAGAACTTCACGCTGCCCGGCGACACCTCGGCGTCGAACCGGTACTTCGTGGAGGACCTCACCGAGCCGTTCGTGCTCTCGAACGGCCGGCTGCGGGTGCCGACGGGGCCGGGCAGCGGGGTCGAGGTGCGCGAGCGCCTCCTGGGCGAGTGGGCGCTGCGGGCGCCGGTGACGCTGCGATGACGGCCATGGCGGATGCCGCGGCGGCGTCGACACCGAAAAGCCCGGCGTTCATACGCCGCTACCGACCGGGTGACTTCGACGACGTCTCGCGGGTGTGCCTGCTGACCGCCGACGCCGGGGGAGACGCGACCGGGCTGTTTTCGAGCGACGACCTCATGCCCGATGTCTACGTGCGGCCATACCTGCTGCTCGAGTCGCGTTTCGCCTGGGTCGTCGAGTCGCGCGGCGCCGCCCGCGGGTACATCGTCTGTGCGCCCGACACGAGAGCCTTCGTCGCCCGATACCGCGAGGAGTGGCTGCCGCGCTTCGTCCGCGAGCACGACGGGGTGGAGGGGTTCGACGGCGAGGAGCGGAAGCTCAGGGGAGCGGGCGTCACCCCCGAGCGCATGCTGTCACCGGAGGTCGACGCCTACCCGGCGCACCTGCACATCGATCTGCTTCCCGAACTGCAGGGCCAAGGCTGGGGAAGGCGGCTCATGCAGACTCTGGTCGCGGCCCTGAGCGCCGAGGGCGTCGCCGGCGTGCACCTCTCGCTGGCCGCGAGCAACACCGGCGCCCGGGCGTTCTACGACAGGATGAGTTTCGTCGAGCTGTCGTCGAGCACCGCCGAGAGCCCGACGCTCGGTCTCAGAATCTCGTGAGACTCGTGCCCGGGCCTATTTCGGGGTCGAGGTGATTCCGAGAAGCTCGAGGCCGGCGAAGATGGCGACTCCGGCGACGACGACGCCCACCGTGAAGGCGAGCACGGCGATCACCGGGCGGCGCTCGAACCAGTAGACCAGGTCGGGATACCGCGCGTGCAGCTCGCGGGAGGAGAGCGATTCGGTCAGCTCAGTGACGGGCACCTTGAGCGTGCTGCGCACGAGGTCCATCATCTCGAGCGACCAGAACTGCCCCCGCATCCGGATTGCCCGGCGCTCGCTCTTGTCGCTCACGAAGAGCTGGGGCGTCGTCTCGACCCCGCCGCCGTGGTAGGTCTGAACGAGAACGATCGACCCGATCTCGTCGATGCCGAGGTGATTTTCGAGCCCGAAGAATCCACGCTCGGTGACCCCGCACGGGCTAACCCAGACGGCGACCCGGCGGTAGAGCACGTACGCGGTAGCGATCAGCGCGCTGACGAAGACCTGGATGATGAGCACCGTCACCCACGGGCCATACGGCACGGTGAGGAAGTAGAGCACCACGAACACCGGCACGAAAAACGCAGTGGCGGCGACCAGCCCCTGACGCAGCAGGCGCGCGAGCGGTCGGATCCGGATCGCGTTCGGCGGGCGCGGGGTTGACGCTCTCGACACGACAGACCCCCCGGTACCTGTGGCGCCGCACGGATGACACGTGCCGACGCGATGCTGCGGGATCAGCGTACCGTGGCAGCGGTCACGACGAGGCGGTTCCGCGCGTTGCTGTCGGAATCTCAGCAATGTGATAGTAAAACGTGACAATCAGTCAGGCTGTCGTTGGCGGAGAATGGGGGATTCGAACCCCCGAGGGCTTGCACCCAACACGCTTTCCAAGCGTGCGCCATAGGCCACTAGGCGAATTCTCCTGGCCGTCGTTTCCATCGGAATGGAACGACCTCATGAATCATACCGGTAATACCGGATGCTCCCGTTCAGTGCCGTCCGTTCGGCGGCCTCTCCGGAAAATCCCGCGAGCGTCTGCGCGTGGTGGCTGCGCTCGGGCTACTGGGCTATCCTTGATCTCGGCTCCCCGCGTGGCGCCATCCAGGCCAACTCCCCCAGGACGGAAACGTAGCAAGGGTAACCGGGCTCTGGCGGGTGCGCGGGGGGTCTTTACTTTTGGGGCCGGATGCACCGCCCTCTCCTGACGCCCGCGGCTCTGTCGTGTCTCGCGCCAGCCCGTCTAGGGTGGGGTCGTGGCTCACAGCATCTACATCACGTCCGCCGAAGGGCATTCGGGCAAGTCATCGATCGCGCTCGGGGTGCTCGACACGCTCAGCCGGGAGGTGGAGCGGGTCGGAGTCTTCCGCCCCATTGCCCGGTCGATCACCGAGCGCGACTACGTGCTCGACCTCCTGCTCTCTCACGACGGCGTCGATCTCGAGTACGACGAGTGCCTCGGGGTCACCTACGACGACGTGCACAACGACCCGGATGCGGCGCTCAGCCGCATCGTCGAACGGTTCAAGGCGGTCGAAGCCAAGTGCTCCACCGTCGTGATCGTCGGCAGCGACTACACCGACGTCGGCAGCCCGACCGAACTGAGTTTCAACGCTCGCATCGCAGCGAACCTCGGTGCCCCGGTGCTGCTCGTGCTGACCGGCCGCAGCGTCGACGAGTCACGCGGACGCACGGCCGACGAGATGCGACAGATCGCCGAGCTCACGATTCCCGAGCTCGCCGCGGCACACGCGAGCATTCTCGCGGTGGTGGCGAACCGGGCAGACGGAGACCACCTGCCGGAGATCGCGTCCGTGCTCGCGGCGGTCGCCGAGGCATCCGTCGTCGAAGCCGGTCTCGGCGACCCGGGGCCGATACCGGCATGGGCCGTTCCCGAGGACCCGTTCCTCGTGGCGCCGACCGTCGAGGGAATCATGGAGGCGGTGGGCGGCACCCTGCTGCAGGGCGACGATGCGCTTCTGAAACGGGAGGCGCTCGGCGTGGTGATCGCGGCAATGTCGATGGAGAACTCCCTGACGCGCCTCACCGAGGGAGCGATCGTCGTGATCCCCGGCGACCGCAGCGAGATGGTGCTCGCGGCACTGACCGCCCATTCCTCGGACACGTTCCCGTCGCTAGCCGGGGTCGTGCTCAACGGCGGCTTCGAGCTGTCGCCCGTGATCACCCGCCTCATTGCCGGGCTCGACCAGCGGCTTCCGATCATCGTGACCCAGCTCGGCACCTACCCGACCGCGCAACGCATCGTGCAGACTCGAGGGCGCCTCGCGGCTGATTCGGACCGCAAGCGCGACATCGCTCTCGCGCTCTTCGAAAAGCACGTCGACGCGCGGGTGCTGCTCGACGCCCTGAGCATCGGCAAGTCCGACGCGGTGACGCCGCTCATGTTCGAATACGGCCTCATCGAACGGGCCAGGGCCGCCGGCAAGCACATCGTGCTGCCGGAGGGCAACGACGACCGCATTCTGCGCGCCGCCTCGACGCTGCTCAGTCGCTCGGTCGCGCGCCTGACCATCCTCGGCGACGAGGGGGAGGTGCGGGCCCGTGCGGCGGGGCTCGGCGTCGACATCACGAATGCGACCGTCCTGAGCCCTCTCGACGAAGAGTTGCGGGAGCGCTTCGCCGTTGAATACTCCGCGGTGCGCGCGCACAAGGGCATGACGGTCGAGGCGGCGCGCGACATCGTCACCGACGTCTCCTACTTCGGCACGATGATGGTGCACCTGGGGC
>JAODAY010000200.1 GCA_025463665.1 Microbacteriaceae bacterium | reverse complement strand
TTCGACGCGCACTCTTTCCCGGATGCGCAGCCCTTCCCAGACGCGTACGACGAGCCGGAGACGCCGGCGTTCGTCGTCGAGGAGTCGACGGAATCGCTGTCATACGACGTGATCGATGAGAACGACGTCACGCGGTCGCTCTCGGTGCGCACCGTCGCGATGACGACTCCCGCGCTCCCGGTCGACGACGACCCGACTACCGAGCGCCTCGACACGTCGACGTAGCCTGAGGTTTGTCCGGAATGGCGAACTCGAGCAACTCGTCTCCGGGCGTCTACCCGGGAACGATCGTCGCCGCGAGACGGAGAAGGCGCACAGCCGTTTCGGTGGGCGGCACGAGTTGCTGCCCACTCAGAGCAAAGGTCGCGTCATCCCGCCTGTAGGGGTCTATGACGTCGTCGTCTTCTGGACGGTCGGCCCCGGCGACCTGGCCACGCTGCGCGGCCACGAGGGCGACGACAGCGCGCAGGCGCGCGGGAGCATCGTCTGTCGCCATCTTCGCGATCTCGGTCAGGTCGGCCGGAGTGATCCCTGCCGACAGTCGCCCGAACTCGCGGATGGTGAAGGTGCTGCGCGTCGCGCGCGGCCATAGAGTGACGATCGCCTTGCGATGCTCACGCGCCATCGCGAAGATCAACTGAGCGCCGGAGGCGTGGTTCTCGACGAGGTATCGCGCGCGGTGATCGCGGGGGTCGGCCCCGTAGGCGACGGAGAGCGCCTCGGCCTGGGGGGGCATCCGGTCGCCATCTGAGGCGATGGTGCCGGCGCTTTCGACAACGATTCCCGGGATGCCCAGCAACCCCGCACGCAGCAACTGCTCCGCTACGGGGGACCGGCAGATGTTGCCGGAGCACACGGTCAGGATCGTGAACTTATCCAACGGACTGCGCCGCACGCCTGCTCTTGAGCTTGCTCTTCTTCGCGGCTCGTCCGGAAGGAGACTGCTCGGCGCCGCCGTAGTACGCGCCGTAGCTGCCGTATCCGTACGAGTCGGGGCCCTTGGTCGGCAGCATCGTCATGATGACACCGACGACCTTGCTGCCGATGTGCTCGAGTGAAGTGAGGGCAGCCGTAAGCTCCGTGCGCTTGGTGCGGCCCGCCGCGGACACGACTATGGCGCCCGCGGTGAGACGGCTGAGGATCGCGGCGTCGGTGACGGGGAGCAACGGCGGCGCATCGACGAGCACGTAGTCGAAGTTGGCGTTGAGAGTGTCGAGCAGCGCGACCATGGCGCTGGAACCGAGCAGCTCGCTCGGGTTCGGCGGAATTCGCCCGGCGGGGAGCACGAACAACTGACCCTTGCCCCAGCGCTGGAGCACGTCGGCCAGTTCGGCGCGGCCGATCAGCACGTCGGTGAGGCCTGCACCACCCTCGATGTCCATGTACTCGGCGAGACGCGGCAGGCGCAGGTCGCCATCGATGATTGCGACGCGAGCACCCGTCTCGGCGAGTGCGATCGCGAGGTTGGCGGTCGTGGTCGTCTTGGCCTCACCAGGAAGGGACGAGGTGACGACGAACGCGCGCGGGCCGTTGTCGAGGTTGACGAATTGGAGGTTGGTGCGCAACGTGCGGAACGACTCGGCGCGGGGGTTCCGCGGGTCAGCGTGCACGATGAGCGGACGCGCCTTGGCGTCGGGGTCGAAGCTGATGCCACCGAGGATCGGCCGGTCGGTGATCGCCTCGACGTCGTGCGCACCGTGGATGCGAGTGTCGAGAACGGTGCGGAGAATCGCGGCCCCGAGGCCGGCGGCGAGGCCGGCCAGCATTCCAAGGAGGAGATTGATGGTCGTTCGCGGGGAGTACGGCGCGCTGGGCACGACCGCGGGCTCGATGGACTGCATCTTGACGAGACTGGTGGTGCCGTTGTCGACCGACTCCAACTCGTTGACGACGACGTCGATGAAACTCGCGCCCACCGCGTTGGCGATGTTCGCTGCGGTAACAGCGTCGGTGTCGTTGACGGCGATCTCAATGACGACGGTGTTTACGGGGGAACTCGCCGTCACGCGACTTGCCAGTTGTGCCGCGGTGGTGTCGAGGTCGAGCTTCTCGATGACCGGGTCGAGCACGCGAGGGCTGTTCGCGATCAGTACGTACGAGCGCACCTTCTGCTGAGCGGCGCTGCTTCCCTGCACGAGATCACCGGAACTGGTCTCTCCGGCGCCTTGAACGGACACGAACAATTCGGTGCTCGCCTCGTATCGCGGCGTGGCGATGAGTGTTGCAGCGGCACCGCCGGCGACGCCGACCAGAGTGCATGTGACAACGAGTATCCAGTACTTGCGAAGCACTCGTATATAGTCGCGAAGTTCCAACAGATTCCCCCGAGCCAGCTTCGATGAGCTGACCTATTTGGCCGAGAACACGCCGAGCAATAGAGAAACGGCGGTAGCGATGCATTGACAAATGGCGTAGACGCGCCCGCCAATTCTGGATTGAGCCTACAGCACGCGCACGGACGCGTTGAATCCCACGGTGTGCCGTGCTACGGGCGTCCGAGTCCGATGAAAGTGAAACCCTCTGAACGCCAGGCTTCCCCCAGAGTCTGACGCGCTCACAGGCAAATGGAATCCACCACCGGTAAAGCGTGTGCCCTAAAACAAGGCAGCCGACCCG
>JAODAY010000171.1 GCA_025463665.1 Microbacteriaceae bacterium | reverse complement strand
GTGGTGTTCGACAAGATTCGCGAGAACACCGCCGAAGACGGCCCCGGCTCGAGCCGCACCTTCGGTGAATCGGTCAACCTGGCCGTCAACCAGACCCTCGTGCGCTCGATCAACACCGGAGTCGTCGCGGCGCTCCCCGTCGCAGCGATCCTCTTCATCGGGGCCGTCATCCTCGGGGCGGGCACGCTGCGGGATATCGCACTGTCGTTGTTCATCGGTATTCTCATCGGCACCTACTCGACGATCTTCATCGCCGCTCCTCTCTACGCACACATGCGCGAGAACGAGCCGGAGATCCGCAAGCAGACCCTGCGGCTCACCGCGGCGCGCGCCGCGAGCAAGTCGGCCCCGACGAGCGTCAGAGTCAGCTGACCTGCGACTAGTAGAATTGCTGGATGAGGCGCGCATGACCGAGACGACACCGAGCACGGCTTCTCTGCGCAGCCTCATCCCGCGCATCTTCTCCCGCGCCCAGCCCGTCGGCGCGGTCGACCTTCTGATCAAGACGGTGCGGCTGCATCACCCCAAGGCCGACATCGCCCTCATCGAGCGCGCCTACGCCGCAGCCGAGCGCGCCCACGAAGGGCAGAAGCGGCGCAGCGGCGAGCCGTACATCACCCACCCGGTCGCGGTCGCCCAGATTCTCGCGGACCTGGGCATCGGTGCGAAGACCATCGCCGCGGCACTGCTGCACGACACCGTGGAGGACACGGCCTACACCCTCGATGAGTTGCGACGAGACTTCGGCGACGAGGTCGCCATGCTCGTCGACGGCGTAACCAAGCTCGACAAGCTCAAGTATGGCGACAGTGCCCAGGCCGAGACGGTGCGCAAGATGGTCGTGGCGATGTCGAAAGACATCCGGGTGCTCGTCATCAAGCTCGCCGACCGCCTGCACAACGCCCGCACCTGGGGCTTCGTGAGCGAGGCGACCGCGACGCGCAAGGCGAAGGAGACGCTCGAAATTTACGCCCCGCTCGCGCACCGCCTCGGCATCCAGGCGATCAAGTGGGAGCTGGAGGACCTGTCCTTCTCCGTGCTGTACCCCAAGCTCTATGTGGAGATCGAGTCCCTCGTGCGGCAGCGCACCCCGCAGCGCGAGGAGTTCGTGCAGCACGTCATCGAAGACGTCAACGACGACCTTAAAGCCGCGAAGATCAAGGGCTCGGTGGCGGGCAGGCCGAAGCAGTACTACTCCATCTACCAGAAGATGGTCGTGCGCGGCCGCGAGTTCGAGGAGATCTACGACCTGGTCGGCATCCGGGTGCTTGTCAACTCCGTGCGCGACTGCTACGCGGTGCTGGGGTCGATCCACGCCCGCTGGACGCCGATCCCCGGGCGGTTCAAGGACTACATCGCGACCCCGAAGTTCAACCTGTACCAGTCGCTGCACACGACGGTGATCGGCCCCAATGGCCGCCCGGTCGAAATCCAAATCCGCACGCACGAAATGCACCAGCGCGCGGAGTACGGCGTCGCGGCCCACTGGAAATACAAGGAGCGCGTCAACGGCAGCAAGACCGGCGGCGGGTCCTCGACGCTGCAGGACGACGGCGACATGGCGTGGCTGGCGCACATCTCCGACTGGGAAGCCGAGACATCCGACCCCGACGAGTTCCTCGACTCGCTCCGGTTCGAGATCGGCGCGAAAGAGGTCTACGTCTTCACCCCGCAGGGCAAGGTCATCGGCCTGCCCGCGGGGGCGACCCCAGTCGACTTCGCCTACGCCGTGCACACCGAGATCGGCCACCGCACCATGGGCGCGAAGGTGAACGGTCGTCTCGTGCCGCTCGAGAGCGAGCTGTCGAGCGGCGACTCCGTCGAGGTCTTCACTTCCAAGAACCCCGACTCCGGCCCGAGTCAGGACTGGCTCAACTTCGTCAAGTCGCCGCGGGCGCGCAGCAAGATCCGCGGCTGGTTCACGAAGGAACGCCGCGACGAGGCCATCGAGCAGGGCCGGGATGCCATCGCGAGAGCCATGCGCAAGCAAAACCTTCCGCTGCAGAAGCTCATGAGCCACGACTCATTCAACGACGTCGCCATGCAGATGCGCTACGAAGACGTCTCCGCGCTGTACGCCGCCGTCGGCGAGGGCCACGTCTCGACGCAGTCGGTTCTCGAGAAGGTGCTCGCCTCGATAACAAAGGACGCGGAGAACGAGGACTCGGAGATCACCTTCGCCTCCCAGCGCCGCTCCTCCAAGCTGCGCACGAGCGATTCCGGTGTGCTTGTGCGTGGGGCGCCCGACATCCTCGTCAAGCTCGCCAAGTGCTGCACGCCGGTGCCCGGCGACGTCATCGTCGGGTTCGTCACGCGCGGGGCGGGTGTGTCGGTGCATCGCAGTGACTGCAAGAACGTCAAAGAACTCATGACCGAACCCGAGCGCATGATCGACGTCGAGTGGGCGCCCACCTCGAAGAGCCTGTTCCTGGTGCAGATACAGGTCGAGGCGCTCGACCGCTCGGGACTGCTCTCCGACGTCACGCGAGTGCTCAGCGAGAACCACGTCAACATCCTCTCGGCCACGGTGTCGACGTCGAACCAGCGTCTCGCCATCAGCCGGTTCGTGTTCGAGATGGGGGATACGACCCATCTCGACCGCGTGCTCAACGCCGTGCGTCGCATTGACACTGTCTACGACGTCTACCGGGTGAACTCGGGCTAGAGCCCTCCTCCCTCCAGCATGCCGGCGACCCGCTCGAGCCTCGACCAGGCGAGGTTCTTGTTGGGCAGATTGCGGCGACGGTGCAGCGCCGCGCGGCAGTCGGCGAGGGAGAGCCCGAAGCCGGAGATGAGCGCCGCGACGACTCGCTCGTCGGCGCCGTCGAACCGCGGGCTGAACCTCGCCATGTCGACGGCCGTGCGCAGCGGGGTGGTGAGCCTCAGCCTCGCGATGGTCGCGATCTCGTCGGAGGCGATGACGACCTCCCGCACCGACCCGCGAGACGGCACCGGCGGCCTCGCACGCGCGGTGGTGCTCGCACACCACTGGTGCTTTGCCGGAGGATCGGTCGCCGCACCCCAGATCCAGGCGGCGGTGCGCTGCTCGGCGATGAGACGCTCCGGCCAGCACCGCGACAACGCGTCTGCGCGGTGGCGCGCGACGATGAGTTCGTCGATGGGGCAGTAGCACTCGTCGACGGCGACGACCTCGCCGTCGAGCCTCGCCGCGCACAGCTCGGCGAGCGGCAGGTCGCCGGCGTGCAGAACGGGGGCGAGTCGGGTCATGCACCGATCATGGTGCGTGAGAACCCGACCCGCCCCAGTGCGGCGCGAACGGTGAGTAGGCGCCGGGTGTGGATATCGTTCGTGTCAGCAGCCCGCTAGGACTTGATGGCTCCGAGCCAGAGCTTCCTGGCG
>JAODAY010000141.1 GCA_025463665.1 Microbacteriaceae bacterium | reverse complement strand
CTGAGGGCGAGCACGGTGATGGCGATCACGACCATGGCGCGCCCGCGAACCGCATCGCTCGCCGCTGGGGCGCTCGCCGTCGGGGGCAGGCGGCGGCTCACGAGGTACGGGTCGGGCCGGAGCGCTGCCAGGTAGACGATGGCGGCGGCGAACTGGGCGACCACGGCGATCGCGAACGATCCGGTGAGGTGCGGCATGCCGAGCCATCCGGCGATGACCTCGCCCGGCCCGAACAGGTTGGGGCCGACGACCGATCCGACGGTGGTGGACCACACCACGATGGAGAGGTCGCGGCCGCGGTGAGCGGGGTCCGCGACATCCGTTGCCGCGAAGCGGGACTGCAGGTTCACTGCCGCGCCGAAGCCGAGCAGCGCGAATCCGACCAGCAGCAGCGGCAGGGAGACGACCGCGGCCGCGACGACCGCGGTCAGGGCGCCGAGCATCGCGGTGAGGGTGCCGATCGAGAGCGCCACCCCGCGCCCGAATCGCTGGGTCAGCCGGGCGAGCGGAATGGCTGCCGTCGCGGCACCGAGTGTGCTCATGGTGGCGGCCGCCCCGGCGAAGGCCTCGCTGCCGCCCACCTCGGTGGCGAGCACCGAGCCGATGGAGAGCGTCGCGCCGAAGCCCAGCCCGCCGAGAATCTGACCCGCGACGAGCGCGCGCACCGTGCGCCGCTGGAGGGCGGGAAGATCGATCTGGTCGGCGAGCATGCTCTGCATCGGTCCTATCACGCTCGGAGGGTGGCCGTCAGGCCGGTAGACCACTCAATGTAGACGGTGTACACATACCGGTGCAACGGCCACGGTCACAACCGCGCCGCGAGGTAGGGTGCCGTGCGGCTCCCCGCGTGCGCGGCGACGTCTGCGGGCGTGCCTGCGGCCACGACGCGGCCTCCCTCGTCTCCACCCGCTGGGCCCATGTCGATAACCCAGTCGGACGCCGCGACGACGTCCATGTCGTGCTCCACGATCACCACGGTGTTGCCCGCGTCGACGAGACCGTTGAGCTGTCGCACCAGCAGACGGATGTCGGCCGGGTGCAGCCCCGTCGTCGGCTCGTCGAGCAGGTACAGGGTGTGGCCGCGGCGGGCACGCTGCAGTTCGGTCGCAAGCTTGATGCGTTGCGCCTCGCCGCCCGACAGCTCGGTGGCCGGCTGTCCCAGGCGGAGGTAGCCCAGTCCGACCTGTCGCAGGGTCTCGAGACTGCGCGACGCCGTCGGGATGTCGGCGAGTAACACGGCGGCATCGTCGACCGTCATGCCGAGCACCTCGGCGACGCTCTTGCCGCCGTGGAGAATCTCGAGTGTCGCGGCGTTGTAGCGGGATCCGTGGCACTCGGGGCACGGCGCATAGCTGCCGGGCAGAAACAGCAGCTCGACCGATACAAAGCCCTCGCCGAGGCAGGTCTCGCACCGGCCGCCCGCCACATTGAACGAGAAGCGCCCGGCGTCGTAGCCGCGCTCCCGGGCGTCGGGAGTCGCCGCGAACGTCGACCGCACGGCGTCGAACAGTCCGGTGTAGGTGGCGAGATTGGAGCGGGGCGTGCGGCCGATCGGTCGCTGATCGACGCGCACGAGCCGGTCGACGCCGTCGAGGCCGGTGACGTCGTTCACGAGCGCGGCGGTGTCCGTCGGCTGGCCGTCGGCCGCGGCATCCGTCGGCTCGTCTGCGTCGGTGTCACCCCGCAGCCGGCGTCGCACCGCCTCGCCGAGCACGTGGCTCACCAGCGTCGACTTGCCGGAGCCGGAGACCCCGGTGACCGCGGTGAGCACTCCGAGTGGAATGTCGACGTCGAGCCCCTGCAGGTTGTGCCGCGTGATGCCGCGCAGCCCCAGCCACGCAGACGCCGTGCGCCGCTCGCCCGGCGCGTCCGACGTGTCGGCCTCAGGGTCGGCGTGCAGGTATGGCCGCGTCACAGAGGCGGGCACGTCGGCGAGTCCCGCGACCGGTCCGCTGTAGAGGACTCGCCCGCCGCCGCTGCCTGCCTCGGGGCCGACGTCGACGATCCAGTCCGCGCCGCGCACGACGTCCATGTTGTGTTCCACGACGAACACCGAGTTGCCGGAGGCCTTGAGCTGTTCCAGCACGGCGATGAGCGGCTCGGCGTCGGCCGGATGGAGGCCCGCCGACGGCTCGTCGAGAACGTAGACGACCCCGAATAGCCCCGAGCGCAGCTGGGTGGCGATGCGCAGGCGCTGCATCTCGCCCGGCGACAGTGTCGGGGTCGACCGGTTGAGGCTCAAGTAGCCGAGGCCGAGGCCGATCAGCACCTCGACGCGTGCGACGAGGTCGGTCGTGATGGTGACGGCGACCTCGGTCGCCTCTCCCGACGACGCGGATGACACGGCCGCCGCCGCGGCGGTGAGCTTCGTCGTCGGGCGCAGGGCCTCGGCCAGCGCGGCGAGGGGCATCGCGCTGAGCTCGGCGATGCTGTGACCGGCGAAGCGCACCGCGAGCGCGGCGAGCGTGAGGCCGCTGCCGCCGCAGAGCTCGCACGCGCCGGTCTCGACGAAGCGCAGCGCCCGTGTTCTCGCCGTGTCGCTCTTGGAGTCGGCCAGGGTGTGCATGACGTAGCTCTTGGCGCTCCAGAACCGGCCCTTGTAGGGCTTGGCGACCCTGTCGCGTTGCGGGGTCACCTCGACGACGGGCTGTTCCTCGGTGAACAGCAGCCAGTCGCGGTCTTCGCGCGACAGGTCCCGCCACGGCACCTCGATGTCGTAGCCGAGACCCGCGACGACGTCGCGCAGATTCTTGCCTTGCCAGGCGCCTGGCCACGCAGTGATCGCGCCGTCGCGAATGCTGAGCGAGGGGTCGTGCACGACGGATGCCTCGCTCACCGTGTGCGCGATGCCGAGCCCGTGGCAGCGCGGGCACGCCCCGGCGGCGGTGTTGGGGGAGAAGGAGTCGGACTCCAGCCGGGCGACGCCGGCCGGGTAGGTGCCCGCGCGTGAGTACAACATGCGCATGGAGTTCGAGAGCGTAGTGAGCGTGCCGACGGTCGACCGTGAGCTGGGTGCGCCGCGACGTTGCTGCAGGGCCACCGCGGGAGGCAGCCCGGTGATTTCATCGACGTGCGGGGTGTTGCCCTGGGCGATGAGGCGGCGCGCGTAGGGCGCGACGGACTCGAAGAAGCGGCGCTGCGCCTCGGCGAAGATCGTGCCGAAGGCGAGCGATGACTTGCAGGAGCCGGACACGCCGGTGAAGGCGACGATGCTGTCGCGCGGAACGTCGACGTCGACGTCGCGCAGGTTGTTCTCGCGCGCACCGCGCACACGCACAAAACCGACCTCGGGATCGAGGGCGCGGGAGGGGGACGGGACATTCACCGGTTTGAGCGACACCGTTCCCATCGTAGGGGCGGCGGCGGGCGCACGCCGGGTGTGCGGCCGTAACCTAGACGCTGACGCACAGCCGGGGGAGACGATGCAGGAGAGCGAAGACGACGCGTGGTCGCGCGTTGCCGCGGAGTGGTCGGAACTCTGGGGGCATTTCGCATTTCCCCTCTGGCGTGCGGTGGCCGGGACGGCGGGAATCGGCGCGACGACGCGCGTGCTCGACGTCGGTTGCGGCAGTGGTGAGTTTCTCGCCTTCGCGGCGGGGCTGGGTTCGACGGTGGCCGGCATAGACCCGGCGCCGGGCATGATCGCTCTCGCCGGGGCGAAGGCGCCGACGGCCGACCTGCGTGAGGGCAGCGTCGAGGCGTTGCCCTGGCCCGCGAGCCAATTCGACGTCGTGACGGCGATCAACGCGCTGCAGTTCGCCGACGACACCCGCACTGCGCTCGCCGAGATGGCGCGGGTCACCCGGCCGGGTGGATGCGTCGCTGTGGCGAACTGGGCGGAGGGGCGGCGAAACGACATCAACGTCATCGAGGCCGCTGTCGCTGCGCTCTACGAGGAAGAGGCCGCCCCCGACGGCGAACTGCGCGAGCCGGGTGGGCTCGAGCGGCTCGTCGCCGATGCCGGGCTCGAGCTGCTGGACGCGGGCATCGTGGAGCTGGCGTGGGAGGCGAGCGACGACGCAACGCTGGTTCGTGGCATCCTGCTCGGCGAAGACCAGGCGGG
>JAODAY010000135.1 GCA_025463665.1 Microbacteriaceae bacterium | reverse complement strand
ACGGCGGAGGTGCGGGAGGATCATGCCCTGGTAGTAGACGTCGTGCCCGGCCCAGATCAGTTCGCGCTTGGACATCTTCGACATCTTCGTGTAGAGCTTCAGCGTCGCCTGCTGCACCTTGGCCAGCTGCGCCGGGAGCTCCTCGATCTTGATGGTCTGAATGTCGGACATCGGCGTGTCCCACGTCTCGCGGGCGAACACTGCGCCGCCCACGATCGCGGGGATGTAGTTCTTCGGCCGGGTGAAGGTGGTCGAGATGTCGTTGACCCGTATCTCCTGCAGGCCCATGGCGTTCGGGTCGATCTCGATTGCGAGCGTGTAGGCGTGGGGCAAGCCCGCGTCGTCACAGACGTCGCTCCAGTGGAACTCCGCCTCATTAACGAAGAGGTCGCGGATGATCACGATGTTGCCGTTCGGCAGCTCATAGGGACCGGTGTCCCCCAGCCCCAGGCGGCAGTCGAAGTGGTCGAGGAAGGCGAGTAGCTCGGCGGCCGCGTTGAACCGGGTGAACTGCTCGTGGCGGGGGCTCCCCTCCTCGAGCGGCTCGATCTGGTCGAGGATCGTCTGTAGGAAGTCCTGGTCGTGGATTTGCGCGCGGTATCGGTCCTGCGAGTTAAGCAGGTAGCCGTCCTGGCGCTTGCCGTACAGCACGCGCTGCATGAATTTCAAGATTTCGTTGCTCTCGCCCACGTAGTCGTTCGGCTTGATGGCGTCAAGGGCGAGCAGGCCGCACCGGCCCATGCCGAAGCCGACGGCTCCAATCGACCAGTCATGCACTCCGTTGACTTTCGTACCGATCTCCCGGCGGGACTGAGCGCCGATGTCAAGCACGCCCTGCGCGCCGACCTCGTCGGTCGTCATGCGCAGGAACTCGGGCCAGCGGTAGAACTGGTGCATAAACGCGAGGATCTCGTATTCCTGGCGTGGGATCATGCCCGAGACCCCCTCGGTGGCGCGCATCACCAGAACGTCCCAGACGTTCCATGCAAGGTAGTTGTTGAGGTCGTTCAGCTCGGGGATGGTGAATTGGTCGCGAAGCACGTCCTCCTTGGTGACGCGCTCCAGCACATTGGTGGTCGCGCGCTGCTTTTGCACCTTGTCGCCGAGGATGCCGTCCTTCAGCGCGGCCTGTCCGGTGAAGTTGCCGATGAACTCGAGATCCTGGAACCGGAGCCCGTCGTCCTCGTCGCGGTACCGGTCCTTATATGTCGCTAACTTTGCTGCTGGGGTTTCCGTGGTCATGTTGCTTCTCCTCACACCGTTGTGAATCCTGCGGATGAACGTGCTGCTAATCGACCAGTACGACGCGTCCGACCTCCGAGTCCGTGACGTCGAGGCGCACCCGCTTGCCCTCCAGCTGGTCGGCCATCTCCTCGAAGTGGAAGTCGTCGGCATTGCCCACGACGTAGCGCGAGTGGCTCGTGGTGAGGTGGGCGGTCATGACGCAGGGGGTCTGGAACTCACGCGACAGAATGCCGAGGTGCGATTCAGGGGCGCCCGACATCGTGATGATTCCGATCGCGCCCATGCTCAGCGCCGGCGACAGGAACGTGGTGGTCCCGCCCCTTACCAGGAGGATGTGCTCGGCGAGCTTGCCGCTCGAGAGCAGCTTGATCACGTCCTGCGGCGAGCCAAGGTACTTGATCGTCCCCTCCGGGCTCTTGGTGGTCTCGAAGGCGTTGAACCCTTCGGCGAGTACGGTCATACCAATCCTCCTCATACTGTCAGCGTGCGGCACAGCTTCGTCGGTGAAATAGTGCCTAGCGACAGGATCGCCCGAATGCTGTCCGCACGGTCTAGTGCGAGAGATAGCAATCGACCAGGTCGCTATCTTGCCGAGATAGTCTCCCGCTTCCGCAAGGGTATGCCCCCGGCCCGCGATCAGAGGCGGCTGACAAGAAATCGGAGGGCGCCCCGAAGTTCAAATGGCGCGCGCTAGCAGCGGGCGATGCTGCACCCGGGCGCAGCCGGTGCAGAGGACCAGCACCATAATCGTGCGCGTGACCGAGCCAACTACATCCTCCGATCCTCTGGCCGCTTCTCGGTCAGGCCGGGGAGTGGGTCTCCAGGAACTGGTAGACCTCGGTGCTGTCGACGCCGGGGAACACCCCGGTGGGCATAGCGGCTAGCAGCGACGACTGCAGCCGCGCGCTCGGCCACGACTGGTCGGCCCACTTGGCTGAGAGGCCCGCCGGCGCCCGCCGGCAGCACGCCTCGTCCGGGCATTCGGATACCCGCCTATTGGCGGTATCGCGCCCGCGAAACCATCTGGCGTGGGCGAACGGCGTGCCGACGCTGACTGAGAACGCACCTTGATCGGTCGACTGGATGCTCGAGGTGCACCAGTACGTGCCCGCGGGCTTGTCGGTGTACTGGTGGTACGGGCTGAAGCGGTCCTCCACGTCGAAGACCTGGCGCGCGCTCCACTGGCGGCAGACGGTCTGCCCTTCGACGGCGCCGAGCACGTCGGTGGGGAACGCGGCGCTGTCGTTCTCGTAGGCCTTGAGGATGGTGCCGCTCTCGTGCACCTTGAGGAAGTGCACCGGGATACCCAGGTGCCGGGTCGCGAGGTTCGTGAATCGGTGCGCGGCCGTCTCGTAGGTCACGGCGAAGGCGTCGCGCAGGTCCTCGACCGACAGCTCCCTCAGCGTCTTCGCGCCGGTGAGGAACATGACCGCGCTCGCCTCCGGAATGAGCAGCGCGGCCGCGAGGTAGTTCGTCTCCACCCGCTGCCGCAGGAAGTCGGCGTAGTCGCTCGGCTCGCGCGTGCCCAGCGCGAAGCTGGCCAGCGCCTGCAGCAGCGCGGACCGCGGGTCGTGCATGGACGCGACCACCGGCAGGTAGATGCGCCCGTTCTTCAGGTCGGTCACCGACCGGGTCGAGGCCGGCAAGTCGTTCACGTAGTGCAGCGAGAAGCCGAGATGAGAGGCGAGATCGGATGCCACACGCTGCGAGAGCGGTCCGCCGGTGTGACCCACGGCCTGGAGCAGCCCGGTCGCGACGACCTCGAGCTCGGGGAAGTAGTTGTCCTGCCGCCGCATCGTGCGCCGCAGCTCGGTGTTCGCGCGCCGCGCCTCCTCCGGGGTAGCGGCCCGCTCGTTCGAGACGCGCTCGAGCTCGGCATGCAGCGAGAGGATCGTGCGCATCGCCTCGTCGCTGAGGCTCTTGCGGATGGGCAGGGCGCCGAGCCCGAGGCTCACGAACAACGGACCACGCTGCGCCCGCTCGAGGGCGATCTCGAGCGCGGCACGCCCGGTCGGCGCGACGCTGGTGAGGATGTCGTCGAGCCGCACGTCGAGCGCCGCTGCAATGCCCTGCAGTTCGCTCACCCGGGCCTCGCGCTTGCCGTTCTCGATCACGGAGACCTGCGAGGCCGCCCGGCCGATCGCGGCCCCGAGCTCGTCGAGCGTCAGCCCGCGCTCGGTGCGCAGCTGCCGCACGCGCCTGCCGATAGTGAGTGAGTCGAGCATGTCTCCAGCTTGGATCCCGCGGACTCCGGTGTCTGCCATGCGGAAAGCCTCACACACACCGCTTTTAACTGGAATAGAAAAAGGGGCAATCTTCTGGCATCCATCGCCGGTAAACGGGGCCCGAAGAGGCGAATAGTCATTCCCACGACGATTTCAAAGGAGAAACACCATGAACGCCCGCCACGGAGACGAGACCCAGACCGCAGCCCAACTCGAGACATTCTGGAAGACGGATGCCCGCTGGAACGGGATCACCCGCGACTACTTCGCCGAGGAGGTCGTCGCCCTGCGCGGAACGGTGAGGGAGGAGCACACGCTCGCCGTGCGTGGGGCCGAGACCCTGTGGAACCTGCTGCAGACCGAGGAGTGGGTGCCGGCGCTCGGCGCCCTCACCGGCAACCAGGCGGTGCAGCAGGTGCGCGCAGGTTTGAAGGCGATCTACCTGAGCGGCTGGCAGGTCGCCGCCGACGTCAACACCTCGGGGCAGACCTACCCCGACCAGAGCCTGTACCCGGCGAACTCGGTGCCGAGCGTCGTGCGGCGCATCAACAACGCCTTGCTGCGGGCCGACCAAATCGAGGCCTCGGAGGGCGGGGGTCCGACAAGCCCGGCCAACGGGGTGGACTGGCTCGCCCCGATTGTCGCCGACGCCGAGGCCGGCTTCGGCGGGCCGCTCAACGCCTACGAGCTGATGCGCTCGATGATCGAGGCGGGAGCCGCCGGCGTGCACTGGGAGGACCAGCTCGCGAGCGAGAAGAAGTGCGGCCACATGGGCGGGAAGGTGCTCATCCCCACCGGCCAGCACATCCGCACCCTCAACGCCGCGCGCCTGGCCGCCGACGTCGCCGGGGTCTCCACAATCGTCATCGCCCGCACCGACTCGCTCGCCGCCGACCTCATCACGAGCGACATCGACGAGCGCGACCGCCCGTTCCTTACCGGCGAGCGCACGAGCGAGGGGTTCTTCCGCACGAAGCCAGGCATCGACACCGTGCTCGCCCGGGGCCACGCCTATGCGCCCTACGCAGACCTGCTTTGGGTCGAGAGCGCGCAGCCCGACCTCGAGCTCGCCCGCACCTTCGCCGAGAGTATCCATAGGGAGTTTCCCGGCAAGAAGCTCGCCTACAACTGCTCGCCGTCGTTCAACTGGAAGAGCCACCTCGACGACGCGCAGATCGCGACCTTTCAGAAGGAGCTCGCCGCGATGGGCTACGCCTTCCAGTTCATCACCCTGGCCGGTTTCCACGCGCTCAACCACTCGATGTACACGCTCGCCCGCGACTACTCCCAGCGGCACATGAGTGCGTACGTCGAGCTGCAGGAGGCCGAGTTCGCCTCCGAGGCAGACGGCTACACCGCCACGCGCCACCAGCGCGAGGTCGGCACAGGGTACTTCGACCGCATCGCGACGGCCCTCAACCCCGGCAGCGAGACCCTCGCACTCGCCGGCAGCACCGAAGAGCAGCAGTTCCACTAGGAGCCCACGAGGTTTCGATACGGGCGCCAGAGCGCCCTACTAAACCAGTCAGAGAGAAGGAGAACCAGACCATGACCACACGCATCGACATCGTCGGACCGCTCGGCGACCGCTACGACGAGATTCTCACCGACGAGGCCCTCGACTTCGTCGCCGCGCTGCACGACCTGTTCGGCGGCGCGCGCCACACCCGCCTCGCCGCGCGCCAGCAGCGCCGGTACGACTTCGGCAACGGGAAGGACTTCTCGTTCCTCGCCGAGAGCGCGAGCATCCGCGACGACACGGAGTGGCGCGTCGCCGGGGCCGGCCCCGGCCTCGACGACCGTCGCGTCGAGATCACCGGCCCCCCGGACCGCAAGATGGCTATCAATGCGCTCAACTCGGGGGCCAACGTCTGGCTCGCCGACCAGGAGGACGCCACCAGCCCGACCTGGGCGAACGTGATCGGCGGGCAGCTGACGCTGTTCGAGGCGATCCGCAACCGACTCGAGTTCACCAACGACGCAGGCAAGCACTACTCCGTCACCGCCGAGCACACGCCCACGATCGTGATGCGCCCGCGCGGCTGGCACCTGGTCGAGAAGCACCTTCGCTACACCGACCGGGCGGGCGTCAGCGCCGCGGCATCCGCCAGCCTCGTCGATTTCGGCCTCTACTTCTTCCACAACGCGACGGCGCTGATCGCCGCCGGTCGCGGGCCGTACTTCTACCTCGCGAAGCTCGAGGGCCACCTCGAGGCGCGTCTGTGGAACGACGTCTTCAAGTTCTCGGAGCAGCGCCTTGGCCTGCCCCACGGATCGGTGCGCGCGACCGTGTTGATCGAGACGATCCCGGCCGCCTTCGAGATGGACGAGATCCTCTACGAGCTTCGCGACCACTGCGCGGGTCTTAACGCGGGGCGATGGGACTACATTTTCTCGATCATCAAGAACTACCGCGGACGCGGCCGGTTCTACGTGCTGCCAGACCGCGCATCCATCACCATGACCGTGCCGTTCATGCGGGCCTACACCGAGCTGCTCGTCGCGACCTGCCACAAGCGAGGCGCGCATGCGATCGGGGGCATGAGCGCGTTCATCCCGAACCGGCTCGACCCGGCGATCACCGAACAGGCGCTCGTTAAGGTGAGCGCCGACAAGCGGCGCGAGGCCGGCGACGGGTTCGACGGCACCTGGGTCGCGCACCCCGGCTTGATCGCG
>JAODAY010000274.1 GCA_025463665.1 Microbacteriaceae bacterium | reverse complement strand
AGGCGATCCGGCTCTACTGCGGTGACGACGTCCAGAAGGTGCGCTTCTACCAGGCCTCGAGCAGCGAGATGTTCGGCAAGGTGCAGCAGGTCCCGCAGAACGAGAGCACGCTGCTGTGGCCGCGCTCGCCTTACGGGGTGGCCAAGGTCTACGGCCACTACATGACGATCAACTACCGCGAGTCCTACGGGATGCATGCCTCGAGCGGCATCCTGTTCAATCACGAATCTCCGCGCCGCGGTCCGGAGTTCGTCACACGCAAAATCAGCCAGGCAGTCGCTCGAATCAGCCTCGGCTTGCAGGAAGACGTCACCCTCGGCAACATCGACTCGCGTCGTGACTGGGGTTTCGCCGGCGACTACGTCGATGCCATGTGGCGCATGCTGCAGCAGGACACCGCTGACGACTACGTGATCTCGACGAATGAGACCCACGAGATCCGCGAGTTCCTCGATTTGGCATTCCGTCACGTCGGCATCGAGGACTGGGCGCCCTACGTGAAGCAGGACCCGCGCTTCATGCGTCCGGCCGAGGTCGACCTTCTCATCGGCGACTCGACGAAGGCGCGCACGACCCTGGGCTGGGAACCGAAAGTCGACTTCCCCTCCCTCGTCACGATGATGGTCGACTCCGACCTCGCCGAGCAGAAGCGCCTGGCCGGAATCTAATCTCTATGCCTGTCGCACTGATCACTGGCATCTCGGGCCAGGATGGTTCCTACCTCGCCGAGTCGCTCGTTCGACAGGGTTACGAGGTGCACGGTGTCATCCGTTCGCGCTCGCGCGAAGACGCCGGAACGGATGTTCTTGGCGGTGATGTCGTTCTTCATGAGGCCGACATCACCGACACTGCCCGCCTTGCCGACCTCATCACCGATGTCTCCCCCACCGAGATCTACAGCCTCGCGGCGCTGAGCTCCGTATGGCAGAGCTGGGCGGACCCGGTGCGCACCGCGCAGATAAATTCGCTGCCCGTCGCTCAGATTCTGGAGTCGGCGTGGCAACTGCAGGAGAAGTCCGGCACCGCCGTTCGCGTCGTGCAGGCGTCGAGCGCTGAGCTCTTCGGCAACGCCAGCGAGTCACCACAGACGGAGTCGACGCGAATTAAGCCGACCTCACCCTATGGTGCCGCGAAGGCCTACTCGCATTACATGGTGGGGCTGTACCGTGAGCGTGGGCTCTTCGCATCGAGTTGCATTCTCTACAATCACGAATCTCCCCGACGGCCTGAAACGTTCGTGACACGCAAGATAACGGCAGCGGCGGCCCGCATCGCCCGTGGGCTGCAGACGGGCCTCGAACTGGGCACCCTGGACACGCGTCGCGACTGGGGTTGGGCACCTGATTACGCCCGGGCACTCGAACTCGCCGTGCGGGCCCAGACACCTGATGACTTCATCATCGCGACCGGGGAGACCCGGTCGATTGCGGACTTCGTCGAGCGCGCTTTCGCGCGCGCGGGAGTCGATGACTGGCGGCAGCACGTGTCCGTCTCCGAAACCTTCGCGCGGCCGCTCGACTCTGCGGAACAGCTCGGTGATGCCAGCAAGGCACGGCGCGTTCTGGAGTGGGCACCAACAAAATCATTCGATGAAATCGTGGCGGCGATGGTCGACAACGACCTTCAGCTCATCGACTCCGTGCAAGAACAGTGAGCGCTCGCGCCGACCGTTCCTCCGTGCTCATAGACGCGACCTCCATCCCGCTGAATCGCGGTGGGGTAGGACGCTACCTCGATGGCGTCATTCCCGCCCTTCACCGGGCCGGCGCAAGCATCATCGTCGTGTGCAAGCACGCAGATGCAGGGCGGTTCCGCGCGTGGGGTGTCGCCGTAGTGGAGGCGCCCCCGGGCATGCGGTCCACTCCTTCGCGGTTCGTCTGGGAGCAGTGGGGCCTCCCCCGCCTGGCGAAGCGCACGGGTGTCGACGTCATTCACTCGCCGCACTACACCTTTCCACTCGCGACCCGTCGGCGGCGGGTTGTCACAGTGCACGACCTCACGTTCTTCTCCCATCCGGAGTTGCATACCCGCCTGAAGGGCCTCTTCTTCAGGTTCTGGGTGCGGCTATCCCGGGTGTTCTCCGTGGTCGTCGTCGCGCCGAGCGCAGCGACTGCCGCCGAGTATGTGCGCGTCACTGGCGCGGACCCGACACGGGTCATCGTTGCCCTGCACGGTTATGACTCGGAACACTTTCACGAGCCGACCAGGGATGAGATCGACGTTTTCCGTCGCTCGCAGCATCCGCCAGTCTCCCGATGGATCGGGTTCCTTGGAACCCTCGAACCTCGCAAGAACGTCGTCAACCTCATCTCCGCCTTCCGTGCAGCCACCGTTGCACTCGAGCCAGACGAGCGTCCCGCTCTGCTGCTCGCGGGTGGACCCGGGTGGGACACGAAAATCGATCCCGCCGTCGAGAACGCAATCGCGGCGGGATTCGATGTTCGCAAGATCGGCTACGTGCCGCTATCGCAGATATCCGGATTCCTCGGCGGCTCCGAGATCGTGGCCTACCCCAGCTTGGGTGAGGGCTTCGGCCTGCCCGTCCTCGAAGCCATGGCGACCGGTGCCTGCGTTGTCACGACTCGCCGACTCGCTCTCCCGGAGGTCGGCGGGGAAGCCGTCGCCTACTCGGACGTCGACGCAGCATCAATTTCGCAGGTACTCACCGAATTGCTCGCCATCCCTGCTGAGCGCCATCGTCTCGCAGCCGCGGCGGCACGGCGAGCTGCAGAGTTCACTTGGGCGCGCTGCGCCGACAAGCACGTCGACGCCTATTTGCGTTCGAGGTCTCCCCGATGACTGAGAGAAGCTTCGGCGCTGAGGTCGCGTGCATAACGGTGAGCTATCACTCTGCGGACGCCCTGCGCGAACTCATCGCCTCGCTGAGGGAAAGTGTGGCGACGGTCGCCCAGGTCCACATTGTGAACAACGCGGTCGATGATGACTTGAATGAAATGCGGTCCTTGCCGGGAGTCGAAGTCATCGACGCGGGCGGCAATCTCGGGTATGGCGGTGCCGTCAACCTCGCGGCATCCCGCCTCGACGACTCCATCGGGTGGATTCTGGTTGCGAATCCCGACGCGGCGCTGCATCCCGACACCATAGACACGCTGCTGTCGGTGGCGGCGGCTTCGCCGAGGGCCGGAGCGCTGGGACCCCGACTCCTCGACGACACCGGCGCCGTCTACCCGTCGGCAAGGGAACTGCCAGCCCTGCGCACCGGCATCGGACACGCGCTTCTCGCGAATTCGTGGCCGAGCAATCCGTGGTCGAGGCGTTACCGCGGCGAGAACCGCGTGACGACGGATGCCTCTCGGGAGACGGGGTGGCTTTCCGGGGCCCTCCTCCTCGTGCGGAGGGAAGCGTTCGAAGCGGTCGGCGGTTTCGACGATGCTTTCTTCATGTACTTCGAAGACGTCGACCTCGGGCGTCGCCTCGCCTCCGCCGGATGGTCGAGCCTGTACGTCACCTCGGCGACGGCTCTGCATCACGGCGCGCACTCCACTCGCCGGGCGGCAGCTGCGATGAACCGCGCTCATCACATGAGCGCCTACACCTATCTCGCACGCAGGTATTCGGCCCCCTGGTTGTGGCCTCTACGCGTGGCCCTTCGGGTGGCCCTGGCGACCCGCGAGAGAATCACAAGGCACAGACCGCTATAGCGCGATAATCGCATAGGCGCCGGCCACAAGGGCCGGCGCAGAAGACCACTAGTCGCCGGCGAGCCTGACGAGGTACTCTCCGTAGCCGCTCTTGACCAGCGGCCGTGCAAGCTCGCGCAGTTGCTCGGTGCTGATCCACCCGGCGCGCCAGGCGATCTCCTCTATGCAGCCGATCTTGAAGCCCTGTCGGTGCTCGATGACGCGCACGTATTCGGATGCCTGCATCATCGACTCGAACGTGCCGGTGTCGAGCCATGCCGTGCCGCGGTCGAGCACCTGCACCTGCAGGGTGCCCTGCTCGAGGTAGCGCTCGTTGACGGTGCTGATCTCCAGCTCGCCGCGGGCGCTCGGTGCGATCGTCTTCGCGATCTCGATGACGGAGTTGTCGTAGAAGTAGAGCCCCGGCACCGCGTAGTCGCTCTTCGGAACGAGGGGCTTCTCTTCGATGGAGACAGCGGTGAAGTCCTCGTCGAACTCCACGACCCCGTAGGCCTTCGGGTCGCTGACCTGATAGGCGAAGATGAGGGCGCCGGTGATTCCGGAGTGCTGACGCAGCGCGGAACCGAGGCTCGTGCCGTGGAAGATGTTGTCGCCGAGCACCAGGGCGACACTCTCGTCGCCGATGAACTCCTCGCCGATGATGAACGCCTGCGCGAGACCGTCGGGCGAGGGCTGCACCGCGTACTCGAGGCGGATGCCGAGCGCGCTGCCGTCGCCGAGCAGCGAGAAGAATGCGTCCTTGTATTCGGGCGTCGTGATGATGAGGATCTCGTTGATGCCCGCCATCATGAGGGTGGAGAGGGGGTAGTAGATCATCGGCTTGTCGTAGATCGGCATGAGCTGCTTCGAGGTGCCCTTGGTGATGGGCCAGAGCCGCGTGCCCGAGCCGCCGGCAAGAATGATTCCGCGCATGGTCAGTGTCCCGTCGAATTCAGTTCGGAGTAGAAGGCCTTCACGGCCTCGTACTCGGGCAGGGCGCCTGATGCCAGCGCCTCGGCGAGGCTGGGCGCCTTGAGATCCTGGGGCGAGAGCAGGGGCTTGCCCGCCTCCGGGGGGAAGACGAGCCCGATCTGCTCGTCGAGCGGGTTGATGCCGTGTTCCTTGCCCGGGTTGTACACGTCGGAGACGAGGTAGCTGACGACGGCGCCGTCGGTCAGCGAGATGAAGGCGTGCCCGAGGCCCTCCGCGAGGTAGACGGCCTTGCGGTCGACATCGTCGAGCAGAACCGAGTCCCAGGTGCCGAACGTCGGCGAGCCGACCCGGGTGTCGATGATGAAGTCGATGACGGCACCGTGTGCGACGGTGACGTACTTGGCCTGTCCGCGAGGCACGTCGGCGAAGTGGATGCCACGCACGACGCCCTTGGCGGAGACGGAGGTGTTGGCCTGCCGCAGGTCGATGGGGTGCCCGACGACCTCCTGCAGGCGGTCGAAGCGGTACCACTCGAGGAACACCCCGCGATCGTCCCCGTGCTGGACCGGGGTTATTTCGAAGGCGTCGGGGATTGCAAGTTCTCGAATATGCACGCTCGGGAGTCTAGCAATCGGCGGCTGGCCCCCTCGACGCGTCGGGCGGACATCGCCCTCCAGTAGCCTATTGACTGGTAGGTACCGCATACCGCGCAAGACCATCGCAGCACGCTGGCCAGGAGGCATGACTTTTCCGTGAAGATACTCGTAACCGGCGGTGCCGGGTTCATCGGCTCGAACTTCGTTCGCCGCACGCTCGAAGACGCGTACCCGGGCCTTGAGGGAGCGGAGGTCGTCGTGCTCGACGCCCTGACCTATTCCGGCAACCTGGAGAACCTCGCCCCGGTCGCGGACTCCCCGCGCTACAGCTTCGTGCACGGCGACATCCGTGACGCCGACCTGCTCGACACCCTCTTCCCCGAGGTCGACGCCGTCGTGCACTTCGCCGCCGAGAGCCACGTCGACCGCTCGGTGCGCGACGCGTCGATCTTCGTCGAGAGCAATGTGCTCGGCACGCAGAAGCTTCTCGACGCGGCGCTGCGGTCTGGCCTCACGCGGTTCGTGCACGTCTCCACAGACGAGGTCTACGGCTCGATCGCCGAGGGATCGTGGGACGAGCAGCGACCGCTCGAGCCCAACTCCCCCTATTCCGCGTCGAAGGCGGGCAGCGACCTGCTCGCGCGCAGCAACTTCCGCACCCACGGCCTCAACGTGTCGATCACCCGCTGCTCGAACAACTACGGCCCGTACCACTTCCCCGAGAAGGTCATCCCGCTCTTCGTCACCAACCTGATCGACGACCAGCACGTTCCCCTCTATGGCGAGGGCAACAACATCCGCGACTGGCTGCACGTCGACGACCACACCCGCGGCATCGCCATGGTGCTCGTCGGGGGCCGCGCGGGCGAGATCTACAACATCGGCGGCGGCACCGAGCTCACCAACAAGGAACTCACCCAGCTGCTGCTCGACTCGACCGGCAAAGACTGGTCGTACGTCGACCGGGTGCAGGACCGCCTCGGCCACGACCTCCGTTACAGCGTCGACATCTCCAAGATCCGCGCAGAGCTCGGCTACGAGCCGCTCGTTCCCTTCGAGCAGGGTCTCGCCGAGGTCGTGCAGTGGTACCGCGACAACCGCCAGTGGTGGGAGCCGCTCAAGGCGCGCGCGGCGCTCGTCTAATGCGGTACCTCGTCACGGGTGGCCGCGGAATGCTCGGCTCCGACCTCTCCATCGCCTTGAGCGGCCGGGATGTCACGAGCCTCGGCAGCGCTGAGCTCGACATCACCGACCGCGAGGCCACCCTGCGCGCGGTGCGGGGCTTCGACGTCGTGATCAATGCCGCGGCATACGTACGGGTCGACGACGCGGAGTCCGACGAAGAGGCCGCGACGGCCGTCAACGCCGCAGGCGTGCACAACCTCGCACTCGCGGCACGCGAAGCCGGTGCCGTGCTCGTGCACGTCTCCACGGACTACGTGTTCGATGGGACCGCCACCTCCCCCTACGGTGAGGACGAGCCGCGGCATCCGCTGGGGGCATACGGACGATCCAAAGCGGAGGGCGAGCGACTCGCACTCGAGGCCCACCCCGACGGAACCTACATCGTGCGCACCGCGTGGCTCTACGGAGAACACGGTAAGAACTTCGCTCGCACGATGCTGCAGCTCGCCGCGGGGCGTCCGACGGTCAGTGTGGTCGCGGATCAGGTGGGGCAGCCGACCTGGTCACTCGACCTCGCCCGCCAGATAGTGGCGCTCGTGGACTCGGGCGCACCGGTCGGCATCTACCACGGCACCAACGCCGGCGAGACGAGCTGGTACGGCTTCGCCCGCGCGATCTTCCAGAGGTCGGGGCTCGACCCGGAGCGGGTGCAGCCGACAGACAGCGCGGCATTCGTGCGGCCGGCACCACGCCCCGACTACTCGGTTCTCGGCCACGACCGCTGGACACAGGCCGGCCTCGCCCCGATGCGGCCATGGGAAGAGGCGCTCGAGGCAGCTGTCGCGAGCGGCGCGCTCACGAACTGAGTGCAATACGCTGGAATGACGCCTCGCCCCAGCCGGAAAGCCCCATGACAACTCTGCGCATCATCATCGACCAGATTCTGGCTCCGGTACCCGGCGGCATCGGGAGATACGCCGAGGAACTCACACGCGCCCTCATCGAGACGGCACCGCCCGGCTGCTTCGTCGAAGGTGTCGTCTCGGCCTCAACCGACGCCCAGTACGCGCTGCTCACCGAGAAGCTGCCCGGGCTGGCCCGCCTCCACAAGAGCGCGCTCGCCCGCCGCGAGCTTTCCGCCGCGTGGCAGCACGGACTCACCCGGCTGCCCGGCAAGGGCATGATCCACGCGACGAGCCTGTTCGCCCCGCTCGGGCGCCACGACCGGCTCAACAACAAGGCCGACCAGATCGCCGTGACGATCCACGACGTCGTGCCGTGGACCCACCCGGAGACCCTCACGGCGCACGGGGCGTCCTGGCACCGGGCGATGGCGAAGCGTGCGCACCGTTACGCCGACGCCGTGGTCGTTCCGACGCACGCCGTGGCCGACCAGTTGTCGTCCATTCTCGATTTCGGCGATCGGGTGCGCGTCATCGGTTCCGCCGTCAGCCCCCGCCTCGCGGTCCCGCACGACGCGGATGAGCGGGCGAGCCGCCTCGCGCTGCCCGAGCGATACATCCTCGCCGTCGGCACGCTCGAGCCGCGCAAGGCGATTCAGCCGCTCATCCGATCCCTCGGCAGCGACGAATCGAGCGACCTCCCCCTGCTCATCGTCGGCCCCGCCGGGTGGGGCGACATCGACGTCGCGTCGATCGCCGCGGAGGCGGGGCTCGCCGAGGACCGCGTGCGCCCGCTCGGCCACCTCAGCGACGAAGACCTGTCCGTCGCGCTCGACCGGGCCACGGTGTTCGTGATGCCGAGCCTCGCGGAGGGTTTCGGCATCCCGATCATCGAGGCATTCCACTTCGGCACGCCGGTCGTGCACTCGGACGCCCCCGCCCTCGTCGAGGTCGCCGGCGACGCGGGTGTCGTAGTCGAACGCGAAGACTCTGCCGGCTACCCCCACCGTCTCGCCGCCGCCATCGCCACGGTGACCGGTGACGACGCGCTCGCCGCCCGGCTCGGGCAGGCGGGGCGCGACCGCTCCAGCATGTTCAGCTGGACGAACTCGGCCGAGAAGGTCTGGCAGCTCCACGCCGACCTGTAGGCACCGGGCCTACTGTTCGTTGAGCTTGGCCTGTACGAGGTCGTGGATCTCGTCGAAGTCCGGCCGCACGACGTTGATGCCGTTGTCGGGAATCAGCTCGAGCTGACCGATCGGCTGCCTGCGGGTCTTCTCGGCGAGGCTGACGAAGTAGGGAAGAGTCACCGCGGGAACGTCGGTGGTGACGACCTGGGATCCCGCCTCGGCGATCGCCTGGAACTTGCCCAGCACGTTCGACGGGCTGAACTGCGCGAGAATCGCGGTCTGCACCTCGCGCTGGCGCGCCATCCGGTCGTAGTCGCTCGTGCCGTGCCTGGCGCGGGCGTACCAGAGGGCGGTGTAGCCGTCCATGCGCTGCACGCCCGGCTCGATCCATCCTTCGACCTCGTCGTCGGGCTGGCCGTTCTCGTCCTCCCCGCCCCCGATCGGGTAGCGGGACGTGGACTCGATCTCGACCCCCCCGAGGGCGTCGATGAGGTCGCTGAAGCCCTGCATGTCGATAAGCACGTAGTACTGCAACTGGAGGCCGAGCACCCCGCCCACCGCGTCGCGCATCGCCTCGATGCCGGGGTTGCTGCCATCGGCAGGTGCTGAAGGGTACAGCTCTGGGTGGTCCATGCCGTAGGTGTAGAGGTAGCTGAGGAGACACTCGTCGCCACAGTCGTACCCATCGGGGAACGGCTCATACAGGGGCGAGCCCTCGACGAAGGGTGCCCGCTCGAGGTTGCGTGGAATGCCGATCATGGTCGCCTCGCCGGTGTCCGCGTCGATGCTGACGACCGAGATGCTGTCGGGCCTGAGGCCCAGGCGGTCCGGTCCCGCGTCGCCGCCCAGGAGGAGGATGTTGTACCGGCCGTCGATGGGCTCGGCCGCCTGGCCGCTCGCGAAGACGCGGTTGATCGCGTCACGCGTCGCGCCGGTCACGACGACGCCGTAGTTCGCGACGCCGCCGACGAGCACGAGGGCGATCACGGCGAAGGCGGCGACGAAGCCCCGCGACTTCGGTCGAATCCTCACGAGCTTCGCGAGCCGGATCGTGTCGACGGTGAGCACGATCCACAACGCGATGTAGAAGACGAGAGCGATCTGGATCACCGTGAGCCCCCACATGTTGGCGACCATGGAGTAGAGCGCCGGGCGCCACACGAACGAGAGCAGCACGGCGACGAGCGCAACGGCCCAGGCGACGAGGGTCGCGACTATGCCGATCCGGCCCAGTCGCCTGCTGCCCGCGAGCAGCTGGGCCGAACCGGGAATGAACAGGTTGAGGCACACGAGCCACCATGCCCGGCGGGTCATGGTCGCCGGCGACTTGGTGTCCGGAAAACGGATCGGACTGGCGAGGGTCACAGTCGTTCGGCGAGCGCTGCGTTTTTCTCGGCGACCAGTCGCTCGAGGCTCGTCGCGAACTCCGCCAGACGCGCGGTGAGCTCGTCGTCTGACGTGGAGAGGATTCGGGCGGCGAGCAGCCCGGCGTTGCGGGCCCCGCCGATGGAGACCGTCGCCACGGGCACGCCGGCCGGCATCTGCACGATCGACAGCAGCGAATCGAGACCATCGAGCTTCGCGAGCGCCACGGGAACCCCGATCACCGGAAGGGTCGTGACGGCCGCGAGCATGCCGGGCAGGTGCGCGGCACCGCCCGCGCCGGCGATGATGACCTTGAGTCCACGCTCGTGCGCCGTGCGCCCGAACTCGATCATGCGCTCGGGAGTGCGGTGGGCGGAGACGATTTCAACCTCGTAGGCGATTCCGAACTCGGCGAGGGCGGCAGCGGCGTCCGCCATGACGGTCCAGTCAGAGTCTGAACCCATGACGACGGCTACACGGGGAGAAGGCACGTCGATAATCGTAGGTCTCAATCCTCGAAGAAGGCGGATGCCGCGCGCGCACGGTAGGCAACCTCGTCGAGTTCCTCGCCGCCCGCCGTCACGTGTCCGACCTTGCGGCCGGG
Organism: Microbacteriaceae bacterium; assembly: GCA_025463665.1. Lineage (GTDB taxonomy): Bacteria > Actinomycetota > Actinomycetes > Actinomycetales > Microbacteriaceae > Conyzicola. The sequence continues at coordinate 243 of JAODAY010000274.1, read as the reverse complement.
GCGCGGTTCCTTGTCGTAGAAGTGGTACTTCACCGTGGGCTGTTCGGCGAACGCCAGCGGGTAACGGTCGGCGATCGCATCCTGCTGCGGACCGCCCAGCACGTTGACCATCACGCTCCACGGCTCGCGGCAGCCCGTGGCGCCGAGCGGCAGGTCGAGCACAGCACGCAGGTGCTGCTCGAACTGGCTCGTCGTGGCCCCGTCGATCGTCCAGTGCCCGGTGTTGTGCGGGCGCATGGCGAG
>JAODAY010000108.1 GCA_025463665.1 Microbacteriaceae bacterium | reverse complement strand
CCGGTGATGCCGACGTCGAGTGCGCCCGACCCGACGTAGGTGGCGATGTCGCGCGGGCGCAGGTAGAAGAACTCGACGTCGTTGCGCGGGTCGCTCGCGCTCAGGGCGCGGGGGTCACGCCGGCCGGCGTACCCGGCCTCCTGGAGCATTTCGGCGGCGATCTCGCTCAATGAACCCTTGTTGGGCACTGCAATTCTCAGCATGGTTGCGTCTTTTCAGGTGGGGAGGACGGTCGGAATCGGGCGAGCCTCACAGATGTCGGTAGACATCCTCGGTCGTCAGACCCTTCGCGATCATCATCACCTGCACGTGGTAGAGCAGCTGCGAGATCTCCTCGGCGGCCTCCACATCGGACTGGAATTCCGCGGCCATCCACACCTCGGCCGCCTCCTCGACGATCTTCTTGCCGATCGCGTGCACGCCGGCGTCGAGTTCCGCCACGGTGCCTGAGCCCTCGGGGCGCGATGCGGCTTTCTCGCTCAGCTCGGCGAATAGTTCGTCAAAGGTTTTCACGTGTCAAGGGTACTAGGCGCGGGGGGCGGCCGTGTCCGCGCCGGCGCGGGACGCCCCTGGAACGCAGAAACGCCGGCCGGTGCGAACCGACCGGCGTCTCCGGGTGGAGGTGGTGCTACTTGGTGCCGAGCAGGTCGATCACGAAGGTGAGGGTGCGCCCGGAGAGCCGATGGCCTCCGCCGGCGGGACCGTAGGCGAGCGCCGGCGGGCAGATCAGCTGGCGACGGCCGCCGACCTTCATGCCGGGGATGCCCTGCTGCCAGCCGGCGATGAGGCTGCCGAGCGGGAAGTTGATGCTCTGGCCGCGGCTCCAGCTGGAGTCGAACTCCTCGCCCGACTCGAAGTCGACCCCGAGGTAGTGCACGTCGACGGTGGCGCCGGGCGTCGCCTCCTCCCCGGTTCCTTCCTCGATGTCGATGATCACGAGCTCCGTGGGCTCCGGGCCCTCGTAGAACTCGACTTCTGGCTTGGTTCTGGGTGAATCTGTCATGGCTCCATCCAATCAGATGCGGCGCGCGCTGTCGCGCGTGCCCTCGGCCTGTGAGGACGAGCTAGACGAGCAGCACGCGTTCGAGCAGGCGGGGCGCGAAGTCCTCCTTGAGCGACAGCACGACCCGCGCGTGTGCCCTGCTCTGCTCCGGGAACCCGTTGAGGTAGCCGCGCAGGTCGCAAATGGTCTGCCCGCGGCCGGGTCCGCTGGTGTCGTCGACGACGACCCGCACGACCGGGGCGCTCATCACGGGGAGGTCGCCCAGTGCGACGCCGACCGCCAGCGGGTCGTGCAGCGCGGAGGCCCGGTGGCCGTACACGTCGACGTAGAACTCGAAGTAGTGGTCGAGCATGTGCCCGAGCGCGACGGCGACCGGGCGACCCGAATCGATGAGGGCGTCGCGGTGCTCGTCGAGGAAGACGTTCGACATGGTCACGTCCAGCGGCACCATGGTGATGAACCAGTCGGCCGCGAAGACCTCGGCCGCGGCATCCGCGTCGTTCGCGATGTTCGCCTCGGCGACGGGCGTGATGTTGCCGGGAACCGCGGCGGCGCCGCCCATGACGGTGAGCTCCTTGACGAGGGTCGTCAGCGCGGGTTCGAGGCGCAAGGCAGCCGCGATGTTGGTGAGCGGGCCGATCGCGATGACCCGCAGTTCACCCTCGTGTTCGCGGGCGAGGCGCACGATCAGCTCAGCCGCCGACTCGGCGATGGCGCCGACGGGTGAGTGTTCCAGGGCGACTTCGCCGATGCCGTTGACGCCGTGCACGTGCGGGGCCCCGCCCGCGAAGACGCCGCCCTGCGGGTCGTGTGCGCCGACGGCGACCGGGATGTCGCTGCGGCCGGCGAGGGCGATGAGGTCGAGCGTGTTGACCGCCCCCATCTCGGCCGAGACATTGCCGCTCACGCTGCCAATGCCGACGATGTCGATGTCGTCCGCGGCGAGGAGGTAGGCGATCGCGAGGGCGTCGTCGATGCCGGTGTCGCAGTCGAGGTAGTAGGGCGGGCGCGTGCTGGTCATGGTGGTGCTCCGGAGTGAGGGTGGTGCGACGGGCTCGGTGGTGCGGCGTGCTCGGTGGTGCGGCGTGCTCGGTGCGAGGGGAACTAGTGGGCGTGCGTGTGGGACTGGGCCGCGGTGCGCAGCGCCCGGATCTGGTCGGCCGGCTCGCCGCGGAACACGCTGGACCCGGCGACGAAGGTGTCCGCTCCGGCCTCGGCCGCGATGGCGATGGTCGTCTCGGTGATGCCGCCGTCGACCTGCAGCCAGACATCGAGCCCGGTTCTGGTCACGGCTTCGCGGAGGGCGGCGAGCTTGGGCATCGTCGCGGAGATGAAGCTCTGCCCGCCGAAGCCGGGTTCCACCGTCATGACGAGCACCTGGTCGAACTCCTGCAGCAGGTCGAGGTACGGCTCGACGGGGGTGTCCGGTTTGAGGGCGATGCCGGCACGGGAGCCGATATCGCGCAGGCGCCTGGCCAGCGTCACGGCGTCGGCGGCGGCCTCGGCATGGAAGGTCACCGAATAGGCGCCGAGTTCGGCGTAGCCGGGCGCCCACCGGTCGGGGTCGTCGACCATGAGGTGAACGTCGAGCGGGATCGTGGACAGCTCCTGCAGCCGCTCGGTCATCGCCGGGCCGAAGGTGAGGTTGGGCACGAAGTGGTTGTCCATGATGTCGACGTGCACGAGGTCGGCGGTGGCGATCCGTCCGAGCTCGCGCTCGAAGTTGGCGAAGTCGGCGGCGAGAATGCTCGGATTGATGCGAACGGTCATTGCGTTCCTTACTGCTCGGCTGGCTTCGTGAGGAGCTGGATGAACATGGCGTCGGTTCCGTGACGGTGCGGCCACAACTGCGCGTGCCTGGTGTCGCCGAGGTCGAGCCTCTCGCGAGTGATTCGCTCGAGCACGGCCGGGGTGTCGACGCGTTCGATCGCCGCGCCCCACTTCTTGATGGCGCCCTCGACGATGACCTTCGACTCGGCGAGATGCGGCGAGCAGGTCACGTAGGCGATGGTGCCCCCCGGCTTCAGCGCGGCGATGCCGGCGTTGAGCAGGGTGGACTGCAGGCCGGATAGGTGAGCGACGTCCCTGGGCGACTTGCGCCAGCGCGCTTCCGGGCGGCGGCGCAGCGCGCCGAGGCCGGTGCATGGCGCGTCGATGAGGATGCGGTCGAACTCCTGGCCGTGGGCTTCGCCGACCGTCGTGCCGTCGAGTTCCCACACCTCGGGCGCTGGCTCGAAGACCGCGAGGGCCTTGCGCACGAGTTCGGCGCGCGCCGGCACGACCTCGTTGGCGATGAGCGTCGCGCCGCCCCCTGCGGCCTCTGCGGCGAGCAGCGCCGCCTTGCCGCCCGGGCCGGCGCACAGGTCGAGCCAGCGCTCTCCCGGAACGATGGGCGAGAAGCGGCTGAGCGCGAGAGCGGCGAGCTGGGAGCCCTCGTCCTGCACACGAGCGCGTCCCGCGCGCACGGCGTCGAGCTGCAGCGGGTCTCCCCCGTCGAGGGTGGCGCCGACCGGCGAGAAGTTGCTCGCGTAGGCGTCGAGCTCGTCGACAATCGACAGTCCCGGCAGCGCGACGATGCTCACGCGCGGTGCGACGTTGTCGGCCTCGAGAAGCGCCTCGAGCTCGGCCTCGCGGCCCTCGGCGGCGAGGGCGGAGCGGAACGCGCGGATGATCCACACCGGGTGCGAGTGCAGCCGGGAGAGAAACTCGTCTTCGTTCTTGGCGCCCTCAAGTACGCGCTCCTGCCAGACGCTTGCCTCCGTGCGGGTGATCGTGCGCAGTACGCCGTTCACGAATCCTGTCGCAGAGTTGGAGCCGACCGTCTTCGCGAGCTGCACCGATTCGTCGACGGCGGCGTGCTGGGCGACGCGCATCGACAGCAACTGGTGGCAGGCGAGCCGGAGCACGTCGAGGATGGCGGGGTCGATCTTGTCGACGGTGCGCCCCGCGGCGAGGGCGATGACGGCGTCGTAGTAGCCCTGTCTGCGCAGTGTTCCGTAGGTGAGCTCCGTGGCGAGCCCCGCGTCGGCCTCGGAGAGCTTCGCCCGCTGCAGCCGCACAGGCAGCAGAAGGTTCGCGTAGGCGTCGGACTCGCGCACGGCGAGGATGACGTCGAGCGCGATACGCCGCGCCGGCTGCACGGCGCTCACTTGGCCGCCTCCGCCTCGGCGACGACCGGCGCGCCGCTCGCGCGCCCCCGCCACCAGTCGCCCGCCGCCATGGCCGTGCGGCCGGCGGGGTGCACGGTGAGGAGGTGGATGGGGTCGCTTGCGGTGCCGACGAGAATGAGCTTGCCTTGCCTTTCGAAGTGGCCGGGGGCGAGTCGCGGGGCGTCACGCGCGATCTCGGCCTCGAGTATTTTCAGACGCGCGCCGTCGAGCGTCGTGAACGCGCCCGGTTCCGGCGTCACGCCGCGGATCAGATTGCTGACGGCGTGGGCGTCGCCCGCCCAGTCGATGCGGCCGTCGGCCAGGGTGAGCTTGGGGGCAAGCGTCACGTCGCCGGTCTGCGGCTCGGCCCGGGCGTCGCCCTCGGCGATCGCGTCGACGACCCTCGAGAGCAATTCGGCGCCCGAAAGCGCGAGGGAGTCGAGCAGCGCTCCGGCCGTCTCGGTGGCGCCGATGACCTGCGTGAACTGGCCGAAGACCGCGCCGGCGTCGAGCTCGGGCACGAGTTGGAACACCGTCGCCCCGGTGAGCTCGTCGCCGGCGATGATGGCGCGTTGCACGGGGGCGGCGCCGCGCCAGCGCGGCAGCAGAGAGAAGTGCAGGTTGACCCAACCCAGTCGCGGTGCGGAGAGCAGCGGTTCACGCACGAGTCCGCCGTA
>JAODAY010000078.1 GCA_025463665.1 Microbacteriaceae bacterium | reverse complement strand
AGGGTCTCGGTCTCGTTCTTGGTGCGGACGAAGACGATCATGCCCTCGAAGTTCTCGACCTCGAGGATGCGCGTGAGCGCGTCGACCTTCTGGGGGTAGGACACCATCAGGTAGCGCTGGGTGGTGTTCGCCGAGGTGGGGGTCTTGTTTTTGACCGTGATCTCTTTGGGGTCGTTCAGGTACTTCTGCGAGATGCGGCGGATCTGGGCCGGCATTGTGGCGGAGAACAGGGCGACCTGCTTGTCGTCGGGGGTGTCGGCGAGGATTGTCTCGACGTCCTCGGCGAAGCCCATTTTGAGCATCTCGTCGGCCTCGTCGAGTACCAGGTACTTAAGTTCGGACAGGTCGAGGGTGCCCTTTTCGAGGTGGTCCATGATGCGACCGGGAGTACCGACAACGACGTGCACGCCGCGGCGCAGCGCCGAGAGCTGCACGCCGTAGCCCTGTCCGCCGTAGACGGGCAGAACGTGCACGCCGCGGAGGTGGGAGGCGTACTTCTCGAACGCCTCGCAGACCTGGAGGGCGAGCTCGCGAGTGGGTGCGAGCACGAGGGCCTGGGGGCTCTTCTGGCTGAGGTCGAGGCGCGAGAGGATCGGAAGCGCGAAGGCGGCGGTCTTGCCCGTGCCGGTCTGGGCTACACCCAGAACGTCGCGGCCCGAGAGCAGCGGGGGGATGGTCGCGGCCTGAATGGCCGAGGGGATCTCGTAGCCGACATCTTTGAGGGCCTTGAGAACGGCATCACCCAATCCGAGTTCGGCGAAGGTGGGGGTGGCGGGCGCAGTTTCGGCCTCGCCGGTGGCGGTGGTGTCAGACGTCATTGTCTAACGGTAGCCCGTCTTCCGCACCGTGTGCGCCGAAAATTTGCACACCATACGCTCCCGGCAACCCGGGGTCAAGCAATTCCGCGCCTCGAAGCACGCGTCGCGGCCGGACGCGACGCACCTGGTCACACGTGCTCGGAAGCGCCTGCGGCGGCCGAGTCCGCGGCGCGGTGCCCGAACGTGCCCGCGGTCACGCGCCGGTAGGACTCGGTGATGACCTGCTCGAGCACGGCCATGTCGATCGTGCTCAGGTCTTTCAGATAGAGGCATCCGACCCCCGTCGTGTGCGCGCCGAGGCGATCGAGCTGCTCGCTGTATGCGCCCACCCCGTCGGGCAGGTAGATGGTCGTCGCGGCCTTGCGTGGCGAGAACCCGACCGCTGCAGCGTCACCCTCGCGGCCGCTCTCGTACTTGTAGTGGTAGGAGCCGAAGCCGATGATCGACGGCCCCCACATCGCCGGCTGCTCGCCGGTGACCCGCCCCATGAGGTCGATCAGGGTTTCCGCGTCCCGCCGACGCACGGGCGCGGCTACGCCGTCGACGAAATCACGCACGCTGGCGTCTGACTGGTTCATGTGGGCCTCCAGGCTCTGATGCATCGACGGTACCGTGATCGGGCCGGTGCGACCCAGCCCGAAAAGCAACCCCCGCGCAGATCTTGATTCACACGGAAACGGGGGAGAAGGATGTTGGGCAGGAACCACCGAATGCAGCTGCATCTCATGCGGCCTGACGACGGAGAGCGCGGTAGATCGCCGGGTGCGCGTGCCAAAATTCGCGACCCCGACCGCGCTGAACGTCAAAGGCAAAATGATGAGAAGACAACGGACAATGGTGTTCGCCGTCGCCATGGCGGCGCTACTCGGCCCGGCCGTCGCAGTTCCGGCCGTCGCGAACGCGGGACCTCCCGGTGATGAACCCCAGGTCGACGTCGTCGCGACCGGTCTTCGGGGAGCGATCGGCAGCACGATCGGTCCCGACGGCGCTCTCTACGTGACCGAGGCGGCCGTGGGTGAAGTCACCCGCATCGACCCGCGAAGCGGTGGGACGTCGACCTATGCCAGCGGCCTGCCGCCGGCCCTCGTCGGTGTCGGCACCGGTGGTGCCATCGATGTCGCCTTCCTCGACCACACCGCCTACGTGCTCGTGTCGGTGGTCGGCCCCGACGCGGGAGGCACCGCCATCGACGGCATCTATCGAGTGGATGACGCGGACACCGTCACTCTCGTCGCCGATCTGGGGGAGTGGTCGCGCCTGAACCCGCCACCGACCGACTTCTCTCTGGAGCGTGGCGTGCAGTTCGCCTTCGAAGCCGCCCGTGGCGGGTTCGTGGTGACGGACGGCCACCACAACCGCGTGCTCTACGTCACACCCGACGGAGCCGTGACCCAGGTCATCCAGTTCGACAACATCGTGCCGACCGGCCTGACAGTGAGGGGTGGCACGGTCTACCTGGCACAGGCCGGACCTATTCCTCACGACCCGGCGACGGGCAAGGTCGTGAGCTTCCGGCTGCGCAACCCGGAGCCGCGGGAGATCGCGTCGGGCTACAGCCTCATGATCGACGTCGAGTTCGGCAAGTGCGGCCTGTACGCGCTCTCGCAGGGCGACTCGCCCGGCGTCGTGCCGGCCGGCTCGCCGGCACTTGCCGACAGCGGCGAGTTGCTTCGCGTGACCAGCGACGGCGCGCTCGAAGTCGTCGTCGACGAGCTCGACCGGCCGACCTCCGTGGAGTTCGCCGGCAACGCGGCGTGGATCGTCACGCTGGGGGGTGACGTGCTGCGCGTCACCGACTTCGCCTCAGGGCGTGGTCACGACTGCCGCGGCGGACACCACCGCTGATCCAGATCGTCTCGACCTGGTCGGCGTGTCTCGGCTTCGCGTTCGCTCCGGTGATCGCCTAGCGTGAAGACATGCCGCCCAGCCCCCGTTTCCCGACCCCATCGAGACGCCGCCGCACGCCCGCGGCCGCGGAATCAGACCCCGCCGGCGTGTCGGCGAGCATCAGGGTGGAACTGCCTCGCCGGCCCGAGGGAGAGGGCCTGTTCGTGGTGATGAACCCGAATTCCGGCGTCAGCGTCGTCAGGGCCGACCCCGAGACCGTCATCCGCCGCCGGTTGTCCCGGGCGCGAGTGCACGTGCTCGACGAGGGCGAACAGATTCGCGCCGTGATCGCTGCCGCCGCGGCATCCGAACCGATTGACATTCTCGGCGTCTGCGGCGGCGACGGAACGGTGACCGCGGTCGCTCACCTCGCGCGCGAGCTCGGCGTGCCGCTTCTCGCTATCCCCGGCGGCACGTTCAATCACTTCGTGCGGGCGACGGGCGTGGAGTCGGTCGACGACGCGATCGACGCGCTCCAGGCGGGACACGGCGTCAGCGTGGATGTTGCGGAGCTCTCGATCGACGGCGGTGAAACTGTCACCGTGCTCAACGCGGCGTCTATCGGCGTGTACCCGGCCTTCGTCGCCGAGCGGGAGACCCTCCAGTCGTCGTTCGGCAAGTGGATCGCGGGAATCGTCGCCGCCCGGCGAGTGCTGAGGGCCGCCGAGCCCGTCGACGTGCGCCTCGGCACACGGCGTGCCCGCGTGTGGTCGCTCTATGTCGGCGTCGACGCGAACGTGCCGGAGACGGTCGCCCCCATGCGTCGATACCGCCTGCACGGGGGCGTGCTCGACGTGCGGGTGCTGCACGCGCGCTCCCGGGTGCACGCCGTCGGGTCGCTCGCGTTCGGGCGCCGCACGAGCGCCGCGCTGCGCCGGCTGGGGCTCATCCCGGCGAATACCAGCGCGTTCACGGCCGAAAGCGTGACCGTCTCCGTCCGATCACGCCCCGACGGTGCGCCGCTCTTCGCGTATGACGGCGAGGTGCTCGGCGACCTTGACGAGCCGCGCGGCGACTATGTCGCGCGCGTTCGCATCGTGCCGTCGGCGCTCCGGGTGTACGCGCCGTGAGGGCGCCTATGTCGTGACCCGTGCGGTCACCAGCAGGTACTCCCACTCCAGAGCGAAGTCGCGCCCCGGGCGCTCGAACCGGCCCGCGAGTTCGACGAGTTCGAGATCCAGTGCGCCGACGCGTTCCGGATCACCCCCGATGTACTTGTACACCGCGATGGTCGGACCGTACCGCGCCTTGAAGTAGTCCCGCAGCTCCTCCGCGGAGCCGAACCCGTCGACGGTGAGCACGCCCGTGTTCGCGCGGAGGTCGGCGACCCGGTCGCCGAACAGCTCCCGCACGTGCTGCTCGTC
>JAODAY010000059.1 GCA_025463665.1 Microbacteriaceae bacterium | reverse complement strand
CCGGCGGCAGGGTCCGGGGTGCGTCTCTGGACTCCCAGTGGATCGATCCGTCTTGGCTCACTCGCTCAGAGTAGCTTGGGCCGGCGACCTCGCAGGGGAAATTCAGTCGCAGCTGCCGAGCTGCTCGAGCTGGGGCCCGAGACCGGCACCGTCGGCTGTGAGGTCGAGCGTGAACGCGCGCGGCGTGACGTCGACGGCGGTGAGCACCATCGCCTCGGGCAGCAGCTCGGCCACGCAGAACGACCGCGTCGGCAGAAGCGATTCGGCGATCGCGCCGAATCGCGACTCGAGAACCGACTCGATCGGCAGCGCGGCCCCGTTGATCTCGACCGACTTCGGGTCGAAGAGCACGCTGCCGTCGTCGACGGAGGGGGCGACTGAGGCTTTCACCGGCACGCTGAGCCCGAAGAACGCGAAGTCCGTCGTGACGTCGACGACGCCGTCTCCCAGCGAGATGGAGTCGAGGTCGACGTCGGCGATGTAGCCGCGCAGCTTCTGCACGTTCTCCTCGTCGACCGAGACGCGGGCGCGCAGGGTCGTGACCGGCTGGTTCTCGTCGAGGGGAACGCCGGTGGCCGCAAGGTGCACGTCGCCGGTGATGTCGCCGAGCGGCACACCGGCTATGTCGGCCTCCGCCGTGTCGATCGACTTGCCGGCGAGCTGGGCGAGCATCGATCCGCCGCCGAGGTCGACGACCACCGGATGCGACGCAGGGAGCCCCAGCGCACTGCGCAGTTCGTCGCGCAGGGTCTCGCCCACCCGGTCGCGCGCGATGCGCTCGGCGACGAAGTACGCCACCACGATCAGCACGACGATGACCACGAGCGCCACCACCCAGCCGAGGCGTCGTCGGCGCCGCTTCTTCGGCGTCGCGGCGGGAAGCCCCGGCAGCTCGAGGGTGTCCCGGACTTCGCCGGTGTCGCCTCGGGTCGCCGGGTTCATCACATGCGTTCCGGCGCGCTGACGCCGAGCAGCGCGAGTGCGTTGCGCAGCACCTGGCCGGTCGCGTCGTTCAGCCAGAGGCGCGTGCGGTGCACGTCGGTGACCTCTTCTTCGCCGAGCGGGGTCACGCGACAGTTGTCGTACCAGCGGTGGTAGCTGCCGGCGAGCTCCTCGGCGTAGCGCGCGACGCGGTGCGGTTCGCGCAGCTCGGCCGCCTGGCGCACGATGCGCGGAAACTCGGCAAGCGTGCCGAGCAGGATGCTCTCGGTCTCGTGCGTGAGCAGCGCTGCGTCGAACACCTCGCGCGTCACGCCCGAGTCGGCGGCGTTGCGGGCGACCGAGTGTGTGCGCGCATGCGCGTACTGCACGTAGAAGACCGGGTTGTCGTTGGTGCGCTTCTGCAGAATCTCGGGGTCGAGGGTCAGCGGCGAGTCCGCCGGGTAGCGCCCGAGCGAATAGCGCAGAGCATCGGTGCCGAGCCAGGACTGCAGGTCGTCGAGCTCGATGATGTTGCCGGCGCGCTTCGACAGCTTGGCGCCGTTGATGCTCACGAGCTGGCCGATGAGCACCTCGATGTCTTTGTCGGGGTCGTCACCGGCCGCACCGGCGAGGGCCTTGAGGCGGTGCACGTAGCCGTGGTGGTCGGCGCCGAGCAGGTAGATCTTGTGCGCGAAACCGCGGTCGCCCTTGCTCAGGTAGTAGGCGGCGTCGGCGGCGAAGTAGGTGAAGATGCCGTTCCCGCGACGGATGACGCGGTCTTTGTCGTCTCCGAAGTCGGTGGTCTTGACCCACACCGCGTCGTCGGAGTCGTAGACGTGGCCCTGCGCGCGCAGGCGGTCGATCGCGCCGTCGATGCCGCTGCGGCCCGTCGCCTCATCGATCGCGTGCAGTTCGCGTTCGCTGAACCAGACGTCGAAGTGCACGTTGAACCGGGCGAGCGATTGCTTGATCTCGCCGAGCTGCAGCTGGTAGCCGGTCTCCCGGGCGAGCGCCAGTGCCTCGTCGGCGGGCAGCTCGAGGAGGTTCGGCACCAGTTCGAGCACGCGCACCGAGAGCTCGGTGACGTACTCCCCCGGGTATCCGTTCTCGGGCGTCGGCTCGCCCTTCGCGGCGGCGAGGATGGACGCTCCGAAGTTGTCCATCTGGTTGCCGGCGTCGTTGATGTAGAACTCGCTGACCAGTGTCGCGCCGGCGGCCTTGAGCACGCGCGCGAGCGAGTCGCCGAGGGCGGCCCAGCGGGTGTGGCCGATGTGCAGCGGCCCCGTCGGGTTGGCCGACACGAATTCGAGGTTGATCGTCTGCCCTGCGAGCGAGTCGTTCTCGCCGTAGCGGGCACCGCTGTCGACGATCTTCTTCGCCACGGCGCCTGCCGCCGCGGCATCCAGAGTGATGTTGATGAATCCTGGGCCTGCGACGTCGACCGACGCGACGCCGTCGAGGGCGGCGAGCTCGCCCGCGATCTCCGCGGCGAGCTCACGCGGGTTGGCGCCGACCCGCTTCGCGATCTTCATGGCGACGTTCGATGCCCAGTCGCCATGGTCGCGGTTGCGCGGACGCTCCAGCGCGACATCGCCGATGGTGACGGCGGGCGCCGGGGCGGATTCCGGCGACGTTTCTCGTCGGGACACCACGGAGTGCACGATGGTGAGCAGGGACGCGGAAAGATCGGCAGGATTCACGGTGGTCAAGCTTATCCCCGTCGGTCGGAGCGATTAGCGCACCGCGGGTAGGCGACAATGTCCCTATGCTCTCCGCTCCGCGCTTCGTGACCGTCCTTGTTCTCGCCAGCGTCGTCGGGATCGGTGTCTCGGCCTGCGACACGAACGAGACGGCGAAGCCGGGCGCATCGGCCACGGCAACCCAGAAGCCCGGCGAAACGTCGGCGCCCTCCGCGGAGCCCACTACTACAGAGCCGACACCCGAGCCGGAGCCGACGAGCGCCCCCATCGCGGTCGACTGCAACGGGCTGCTCTCCCCCGACGTGATGTACGCCTACAACCCCAACTTCTCGCTCGAAACGAACTTCACCCCGGCCGCCGACAGCGAGATCGAAGCGATCGCCGAACTGGGCGGCCTCGCCTGCGGCTGGGTCAACCAGACCAGCGGCCAGGTCATTCAGCTCGGGGTCGCGAGCCTCGACGAGAAGCCCCTCACCGACCTGAAGAACGACTTCATCATGAACAGCCAGCCGGTGCCGACGTTCGGTGACCCGCGCGTGGTCGAGGGCTACTTCACGATGGCGGGCAGCACCGGACAGGCCGAGGCGTTCTCCGGCCCGTTCTGGGTCTCGGCTAACTCCGAGCTGCTCTCCGAGCCCGGCGACGCCGAGCCCATCATGACCGCGGCCCTCGCGGCGCTCGGCCAGTAGCGCCGACTACCCCAGCTGCAGCAGCTGCTGTCCGTCGTCGACCGGCAGCGTGTCGGCG
>JAODAY010000052.1 GCA_025463665.1 Microbacteriaceae bacterium | reverse complement strand
CGGGTCTTCGAACTCATCGAGGAGATGCGAGCGGCCTTTCCACCCGCCTACGTCGCAGTCGAGTTCGTCGCGAACGTGGCGATGTTCGTGCCGTTCGGAGTTCTCGTCTGGCTAGCGTTCCCACGTTCACGCTGGTGGGTTGTGCTGCTGCTCGGGTTCGCCACGACGGTGACCATCGAAACCGTGCAGTCCACGTTGCCCACCCGATTCAGCACCGTCTCCGATGTTGTTGCCAACACTCTGGGTACCGCCGTGGGGCTGGCGCTGGTGCGTACTACGGCCTCTCGCACGCTCCGGCGCCGACGATGATGGGCTGTGAGAGCCGCCGTGCTCCAATGAACTTGAAGTAGCCTAGCGCGCACGAGTGCACGCGACGCATGATCCGCTGTTCATGATCGACGAGCCATGACGGCACACTCCGCCCGACGACGCGCACGATCCGGCGGCCACCGTCGACCAGATCTTCGGCACCATCTGAAGCCCCGAGCGGAACACCCGAATGACGCAACGCGATCCGACACTCACCGGCACGAGCGACGGCGCACTCGCGCAGCGACCAGAGCCTGACCACACTCGCGCACGCCTTGTTCTTTGGCTGTTGGGAGCCTACATACTCATTGTTGGGCTGGTGACGCTGTCTCCCTCTCCCATAGACGGTGGACTCGAGTCTTCGATCGACAAGGTTCTGGCGGTGCTGCACCGCCACGGCGTGCCCGAGTGGTTCGGCTACAACGCCCTCGAGTCCACTGCGAACATCGCCATGTTCGTGCCACTGGCCTTTCTCGTCTCACTGCTGATGCCGTTTCGCCTCTGGTGGCTCGCGTTCATCATCGGCCCGGCACTGTCGGTCGCGATCGAGCTGACCCAGCACTCGCTGCTCAGCGCCCGGTTCGCGACGTTCGCCGACGTCGTCGCCAACTCCACCGGCGCTGTCATCGGCACGCTTCTGGCGCAGGGGCTGAGAACGGTCATCCGGACCCGAGACGAGAGGATCGTGACCCTCGCTCTCTGGGAGGAGCGCGCCCGGCGGGCGGGCGAGATTAGCTGACGCGGGCGCCGCGGGCCGGCGTCAGCGCGCCGCGCTATCGTCGGCGATCAGCCGCTTGCCCAACGAGACAGTGTCATCGGGCAGATAGCCCAGGGCGCGGTAGAAGCCGAGCACACGCTCATTGTCGGTGCGCACCTGAAGGCTCAGCTTGGGGCATCCGAGATTCGTGAGAAGCCTTTCGCCCTCGGCCATGAGCGCACGACCGAGCCGCTCGCCCTGGTGACTCGGCGCCACGGCGAGGTAGTGCACCCAGCCGCGGGTTCCGTCGAAGCCGAACATCGCTGTGGCAACCAACTCGTCGTCGATCTCGCCGACGAGAAAGAGCTCCGGCTGCACGGTGAGCTTGCGGGCGATGTCTTTGACCGGGTCGTTCCACGGACGGGTGAGCTTGCAGACGTTCCAGAGGTCGATGACCGCGGGCTCGTCACGCGGCTTGAAGGGGCGAAGTTGCATGACAGTCAAATATAGAAGTAGGGAGTGTGCGGCGTGCGCGATCGCGGCTTCACCGGCACCCCGGTGAGCAGCGAGTCGGCGGGCGCATCGGTCAGCACGACCGCGCCAGCGCCGACGCCGGAGTGCGCGCCGATGGTCACCGGCCCGAGGATGCTCGAGCCCGCTCCGACGACGACGTGATCCTCGATGGTCGGATGCCGCTTGCCCCTGTTCGACGAGGTTCCACCGAGTGTGACCCCGTGGTAGAGCATCACGTCGTCACCTATCACTGTGGTCTCGCCGATCACAACGCCCATTCCGTGGTCGATGAAGAACCGGCGGCCGATCGTGGCGCCCGGGTGGATCTCGACGCCGGTGAGGAACCGGGTGAGCTGCGACACGGCCCGGGCGGGCAGCCGCGCGCCACGCGCGTGCAGACGGTGCGCGAGCCGGTAGCCCCAGACCGCGTGCACTCCCGAGTAGGTGAGAAGCACCTCGACGCCGCTGCGCGCCGCGGGGTCGCGGTGGCGGGCGGTGGCGATGTCCTCCGTGATGCGTTTCGACAGGCTCAATCGGGGATCAGGTCTTCGTAGAGAACGGTGGAGAGGTAACGCTCACCGAAGCTCGCCACGATGACGACGATCGTCTTGCCTGCGTTCTCGGGCCGGGCGGCAAGCTGCAGCGCGGCCTCGACCGTCGCTCCGCTCGAGATGCCGGCGAGAATGCCCTCTTCGGCGGCGAGGCGACGCGCCATCGACACTGACTGCGCGATGTTGACGTCGATGACCTCGTCGTAGACGTCGCGGTCGAGCACCTCGGGAACGAAGTTCGCTCCGATGCCCTGAATCTTGTGCGGGCCGGGGGCGCCGCCGCTGAGAATGGCAGATTCTTCGGGCTCGACGGCCACGACGGTAAGGCCGGGCTTCTGCTGCTTAAGGTAGCTTCCCGCGCCGGTGATGGTTCCGCCGGTGCCGATGCCGGCGACGAGGATGTCGACAGTGCCGTCGGTGTCGGCCCAGATCTCGGGGCCTGTGGTCGCGCGGTGGATCGCCGGGTTCGCCGCGTTGGCGAACTGCTTGGCGAGAACCGCTCCCGGCGTCTTGGCGACGATCTGCTCCGCGGCCTCGACCGCTCCGCGCATGCCGGATGCACCGGGCGTGAGCTTGAGCTGTGCGCCGTAGGCTCGCAGCAGCATCCGTCGCTCTGTGCTCATGCTCTCGGGCATCGTGAGAATCACGGTGTAGCCGCGGGCCGCGCCGACCATTGCCAGGGCGATACCGGTGTTGCCGCTCGTGGCCTCGACGATCGTGCCGCCTGGCTTCAGCTCGCCGCTCTTCTCGGCGGCGTCGACGATGGCGATGCCGAGGCGGTCCTTGACGCTTGCCGAGGGGTTGTAGAACTCGAGCTTGGCGAGCACTGTCGCACCCAGCTCCTGCGTGACACTGTTCAGACGCACGAGCGGGGTGTTGCCGAACACTGCGGTGATGTCGTTGTGGATGCGCATGAGCTTCTCTCTGTGAACGGGTTCGTACAGCCTAAGCGCGCGACCGCCGAGGCGCACTGACTCGCGCAGCGCCGCCCCAGATTGTCTAGTACAGGGATCGTGCTATCTGCGGTCAGCCGACGGACTTCGCCGGCACCTGGTACTGGCTCAGCGTGTCATCGCGAAAATGCTGTTGAATAACGGCGACCTGATCCCAATCCACATTCACAACCGATTGGGTGCCTTGCATCCCGGTGCCGACGGTCGGCATGGTGAAGAAGGTGACGTCGTCCATGCGGAGGTTTCGCAATTCGAGGCCCAAGCCGGCTGCGTATGCGGAGGTGAACTCCCGATCTACCGTCAAGAACGGCGCAAAAGTGTCTCGTCGCCGCCAAAGGCGCTCACCCGAGAGGAAAGGTCTTGCCCCTATATCGGAGGAATTGAAGACGATAAAGCTGTATATTTCCCCGCCGCCGGGCGCCCCGGGGATTCCCTTGAACCCTCGAAGCAGATCCCACGACTGCATCCTCACAGCAACCATACGTCGCGTAGACCACGGAGGCTCCCACCGGGGGTACGTGAGGCTTAGTCGACGTCGTCGTCTTCCTCCTCGCCGGTGCCCTCGCGCGGGTGGTACCACTCGGTGAAGTGGGTTGCCCGGCCGTCGTCGGCGAGACGGATGAACCACAGGTTGTCGTAGGTCGGGCTGCCGTCGAGGTACTCGGTCACTCCCCGCACGATGGCCGTGTCATCCTTCACGAAGCCGAGGAACTCGAAGTCGAACTTCCACGTCTCGGGGCTGTCCTGCGAATCCATCCACTGGGCTACGATCTCGTCGCGACCCTGGGCCGCTTCCGGGTCGTTCGGCACGAACTCGTAGGTGGCGTCTTCGGTGAAGAGGTCGGCCACGTCGTCGGGGTCGTTGGTGATCCAGGCGTTCTGGTAGCGCTGCACCCAGGAGTTCACATCTTCTGCGGTAGTCATGAGCACCGTTTTACTCCGCGGGTGCGGGGTGCGCCAGAGGTTGCGTGCTTGTCGTCGCCCCGTGCTCTCGAAGTAGGCTGGGCGGGAGAAGCGATGGAGGCTCCCTATGGCCACTGAGTCGGCACCCACCGTCAGCGAGGTGCTGGCGGAACTCGCGGCCCTCGAAGACCCGAAGATGCGCGCCGTGAACGAGCACCACGGCGACGACCACGGCGTAAACCTCACCGCCCTGCGCGGGGTGGCGAAGCGCCTGGGCACCCGGCACGACTTCGCGGCCGAACTGTGGAAGACCGGCGATACCGCCGCCCGGCTCGTCGCGCTGCTGATCAGCCGACCGAAGACGTACGCCGCTGGGGAACTCGATGCCATGCTGCGTGACGCGCGGGCCGCCAAGGTTCACGACTGGCTCGTCAACTACGTCGTCAAGAAGAATCCGCACGTCGAGCAGCTGCGCACCGCCTGGTTCACCGACGCCGACCCGGTCGTCGCCAGCGCCGGCTGGGCCCTGACCAAGGAGCGCATCGCGAAGGCTCCCGAGGGGATCGATCTACCCGGCCTTCTCGACCTCATCGAGGCACAGATGACGGATGCGCCCGACCGCCTGCAATGGGCGATGAACGAGTGCCTCGCCACCATCGGCATCTACCATCCGGAGCACCGCGCGCGAGCGATGGACATCGGTGAGCGGCTCGAGGTGCTCAAGGACTACCCG
>JAODAY010000044.1 GCA_025463665.1 Microbacteriaceae bacterium | reverse complement strand
CTCGACGTAGCGGCGCATCACGTCAAACAGGTCGGCGTAGACCCCGAGTTGCAGTTGCTCGCTCGCCGGGTTGCCGTCGACAACCGGGCCGACGCCCCGCCAGCCCGGAACGTCGTACTCGTGCACGCCGCTCGGCACGTCGCCGTCAAGCGAGTAGAACACGTGGAGGCCGGGCCCGTGCTGGCGGATGGTGCGCAGCAACCATCCGACGGAAGCCTGGGTCTCTTCCCGCAGGCCGAATCGGATGAGGGCGCTCACTGTGTAGGCGAGGTCGCGCACCCACGCGAAGCGGTAGTCCCAGTTCTTGTTGCCGTCGAGCGATTCGGGCAGCGACGTCGTCGCGGCGGCGGCGATGGCGCCGGTCGGGCTGTAAATCAGCAGCTTGAGCGCCATGGCACTGCGCTGCACCTGGTCGGCCCACGGTCCCTCGTATCCGAACTCCCGCGACCACGCGTGCCAGTTGTCGATGGTACGGGCGATGCTCTTGTCGACGTTCTCAGCCTTGGGCAGGTGCAGAGGCTGATCGGTCACGCCGACGACGGTAAGCAGGTGACGGGACTTGTCGGTGGTCGTGAACGAGCCGGCGATCGCTGCGCGACCGCCCCCGCGCTGCCCGTGGTCGAGGCCGCGCACCGCGAGCATGACCTCCCCGACCCGCATCACGGGCCCGTGCACGGTCTTATCGATCCACGGGGACGCCGTCCCGAGGCACGTGCCCGGCTCGACCCGCCAGCGAAACTTCACCGAGCCGCGAACCCCTTCGACGCGGCGCACGAGCTCCATCCACGGCATGCGACCGGCCACGCCGGTGACAAGCGCGTCGGTGAGTGTCGCCACCCCGGACTCCGTGGTGAACGTTGTCTGCAACACGTTGGTCGCCGCGACGTACTTTCTCGTGACCGTGAACGGCTCCACCGGTGCGAAGTCGATGGAACCACCCTCGGCCGCGTCGAGGAGTCGCCCGAACACGGGCGGGGAGTGCAGGTTCGGCACCGGCAACCAGTCGACGCTGCCGTCGAGAGCGATGAGAGCGATGGTGCGACCGTCGCCGATTGCACCGTACGACCTCAGGTCGACGTAGCCGTCTTCACGACCCGGAAACCGGTGCCTCGCCCGCGGCAACCCGCCTAGGCCTTCTTGTTCGACGTGGCGCTGGCCTTCTGCGGCACGCGGTTCTCGGCGGAGACCATCCAGGCGAACTGCTCGAGGCGCTCGATGATGGCGTGCAGGAGGTCTGCGCTCGTGGGATCTTCGTCGTCCACGTCGTCGTGCACCTCACGCATCGTGCCGACAGTGGCCTCGAGGCGCTGGGTGATGAGGTCGACGGTCGTCGTGGTGTCGACCTCGCCGTTGGGGTACTCGGGCAGGGTCGTCGAGGCGGCGACTGTGTCGCTGCGGCCGTCCGGCACGGCGTGCAGGGCGCGGAGGCGCTCCGCGATGGTGTCGCTGAATTCGCGTACTTCCTCGACGATCTCGTCGAGCTGGAGGTGGAGATCCCTGAAGTTCTTGCCCACGACGTTCCAGTGCGCCTGCTTGCCCTGGAGGTGCAGCTCGATGAGGTCAACGTGAACCTTCTGCAGGTTCTCGGTGAGGCTGGGAGAAGCGGTGAAGCCCTTCTCGGCGTTCTGTCGCTTGGTCGGCTTGGCGCCGGCGTCGGCGGGGGCCTGCACGTTGCGTTCGATAGTAGTCATGAATTCACCCTATGACTGTCGGTTGCGGCCCGCGAGCTATGGACGAGCCGCACTCCCGGTGCTACTGGCAGGGTGGTCGAGGGATGGGGTGGTCGAGGGATGGGGTGGTCGAGGAGCGGGCGCCCCGATACGCTGACCGCGTGAGCGTCGTCGATTCCCTCGTGCACTGGGTGCAGACCCCGGGTTTCGCCGGTGTCGCTGCTGTGGTCGCTGCACTCATCGCGTTCGTCGCGGCGAACCGTCAGGGCCAGATCACGCGCGCCGCCCACCGCAAGGAACAGTGGTGGGCTCGCGCGCAGTGGGCGCTCGACCTCACGCTGAGCGACAGGGCGGAGACTCGCGAGATCGGGCTGCGCACGCTGCTCGCGCTCGCCGGCAGCGAGTGGGCCGCCGAGAACGAGGGCGACATCATCGCCGCCGCGACAGCGTGGGCGCTCGAGTCGCCGACCGCTCAGGCGCCCGACGGGGCGGCGGCGCACGGAGTGCTGCCTGCACCGCGCGAACGCAAGGAACCGCCGACCGACCGGGAGAGGTCGGCGGCAGCACGAGCGCGCATCGCGGCCGACCGTCTGCGCGGGGTCGGCACGCCGCAGTCGATCACCGACATTGCGGATGCCGCCTCCGGCGCCTGAGCGTCAGCCCTTCGTGCCCTCACTACCGTTAGTGCCCGCACTGCCGCCGCCGGGGCGTACCTTTGCGCTGCCCGCAACGTCGATGCGTGTCGCACCGCTCGCGGTTTTCTCGGTAGTGATGCGGGGTGCGGCGTCTTCCTCTGTCGACTTCGGTGCCCGCGTGAGCTCGTCGTGACGCTTCTCGTCGTCGGTCATGTCGTCGTAGCTGCTGGAATCCATGGGGGGACGCTAACACGGGAGGCAATATTCCCGGGTCGCTTTTGGTTATCCCCTGTACCTCGATAAGGATGGACTGCATGACCGACACCAGCACCCCGACAGCACCCGCGACGCCCGAAAGCCTCCTCGCCACCTATCACCAGCGACGAGAGTTGAGCGTTGTGCAGCCCAAGGGCAATCTCGCTCTCGTCAACACACAGTGGGTCGACTCGGAGCAGACGATCTACGGGGTTCCGGGAGCCTGGGCGCCTCTGCCAGAGGGCGAGTCTGGCCTGCGGGTCACGGCCGTGGCATCCGACGGCATCACCGTCGACGGCGTTCTCGTCGACGGTGAGGCGGTGGTTCGCGGCAAGGACTCCGACGAGCCGAGCGAGATCGACTTCGGCGACGGCGTGACCGGCTTCGTGATAGCAAGCGCCGAGGGCAGCTACGCGCTCAGGGTGTGGGACGCGAACTCGGAGGACGTTCAGAAGTTCGGTTCGATCGATTCCTTCCCCTACAACCCGGAGTGGGTCATCACGGCGAAGTTCACCGAGATTCCGGGCGGCAAGGCCGTGGGCTTCGAGCACCTCAAGGACAACGGCAAGACCCGCGACGAGGTCGTGCCCGGCGAGATCACCTTCACCAAGGACGGCGTCGACTACGACGTCGCCGCCTACAAGGCCGGGCGCGCGCTGCAACTCGTATTCGCCGATGCGACGAGCGGGGACAGCACCTACAGCGTCGGACGCTTCCTCTTCGTCGCGCCGAACCCCGACGGCACGATCACCCTCGACTTCAACCGCGCCGTGCTTCCGCCCTGCGCGTTCAGCTACAACTTCAACTGCCCGATGCCGCCGAAGCAGAACCGCTTCGCGGTGCCGATCGAGGCGGGCGAGAAGAACGTGCTCACGAAGGACGGCTCGCTGCTGCACGAGTAGGCGGGCGGCGGCCGTCGGGCACAGGAGCGATACACGTTCGTTAGATCGAGCGCGGTCTGCGAGTGCCGTGCCGCCCTAAAGTGGCCGCATGAGACGACTTCAGCACCGTGCCGTTTCGTGGGTTCTCGTCGGCGCGGCGCTCATGCTCGCCGGGTGCGCGTCCGTCGCGACGCCGGGCGCGATTGAACCGGCCGCTACGCGGCGCTCGTCGGCCAGCACACCGTCACCCGTGCAGACACAACAGGGGTCGCCGGAGCCGGAGACCGTGACCGCGCTGAGATTCTCCGGCTCTGAAGTGAGCGCGCTCGATGCGCAGGGGGACACACTCACGGTCGTCGCGGTCGACAGCGGCCCTGCGGCGGTCGTGTCGTTTCTCACCGCAATCGTCGGCGAGCCTGCCGTGGGTGACGTCGCGAGGGAGTGCGCCGAGGCTCACACCCTCTACAGGCCGAGGCTCACACCCTCTACAGGTGGGACGGCGTGACAATCAGCCACTGGGCCGGTGGCGAGCTGTTCGCGCTATCACTCGACGGCGCGAGCACCGGCGACGTCGCCATCGAGACGACAGGCGGCTTCTCCGTCGGGGACGACCTGTCCACTGCCATCGACGGGTTTCCAGAGGATCAGGTCGCGCGACCGGGCGGCTCGGCGA
>JAODAY010000268.1 GCA_025463665.1 Microbacteriaceae bacterium | reverse complement strand
CCGACGAGCGCATCCACGAGGAGGTCGTGCGCGGCCTCGCCACCCGGGGCCGCAACCGGCTCTCCGGCACCTTCAGGGCGGCGGTCTTCGGCGCCAACGACGGCCTGGTGAGCAACCTGGCCCTCGTGCTCGGCATCGGGGCGACCGGCGTCTCCACCCCGATCATCCTCGCGACGGGACTCGCCGGGCTCCTCGCCGGTGCGCTGTCGATGGCTGCGGGCGAGTTCGTCTCGATCCGTTCGCAGCGCGAGCTGCTCGCGGCATCCAACCCGGATCCGGAGGCACGCTCGGCGCTGCCCTACCTCGACGTCGACGCGAACGAACTCTCGCTGGTCTACCGTTCCCGCGGAATGGCGGAGGACGAGGCCGTCGCCCATGCCGCTGAGGTTCTCCGCGACCTGACCGTCGATCACTCCGCTCCTCGCGACATCAACGACCACGAGGAGATCGGCTCCGCCCTAAGCGCCTCCGTCTCGAGCTTCTGCTTCTTCGCCTCGGGCGCCATCGTTCCCGTTCTGCCCTACCTGTTCGGACTGGACGGGGTCGCGGCCATCGTCGTGGCCTCGGTGCTCGTCGGTCTGGCGCTGCTCGCAACCGGAGCGGTCACCGGGTTGCTGTCGGGAGGGCCTCCCCTCAAGCGCGCGCTGCGCCAGCTCGCCATCGGCTTCGGCGCCGCCGCTGCCACCTACCTGCTCGGTCTCGCCTTCGGGGTCAGCGGAATCTGATCGTCACGCGTTCAGGCGCCGGTTGCATAATGGCTCCATGATTTCCTTGGAGCTCGCGAGGGCCCTGCGCGATTCGGGCCTCTCCTGGCACCCGGTGCGGGGCGACAACTTCAGCATCGACCGCATCGAGGCCGACGAGGAGATATACACGCTCAGCGACATGACGGTCGAGGCCCACGCCTTCGCGAGCGGCACGGTGCTGGGCTTCAACGGCACGACGGAGTGGGCGCTCGACTCGGTGTCGCTCGACGCCGCGCTGTGGCTGCCACGCGAAGACCAGCTCCGCGACCTCCTCGGCTCCGCGCTGCGGTCGCTCGAGTTGACGAGCGGCACGGAGTCGATCGGCGAGGCACGGCTCGAGTCGCAGCGCTTCCTGGTGAACGCGACGATCGACGGTTCCGCGATGCGGTTCGAGGCGACGGATGCCGCGGACGCCTACGCACGCGCCGTGCTGGCGCTGCTCGACTCCGTCGCCGGCTGAGCCGACCGGCCGCCCGCGGGGTGCTCAGCCCGGAAGGCAGAGCGGGTCAGCCGCGCCCGCCGGGCGTCGGCAGCTCGACCGGCTGCAGTGTCGCGATCTTCGGGCTGCGATTGTCTCCCGACGAGCGTCCGGTGAGTCGGCGGCCGATCCAGGGCAGAACGTACTGGCGCCAGTAGGCGGCGGTGCGCTGCGCGGGCTGGTCGACGGGCGCCCCGCCCTCGAACGCGGGTATCTCCACCCCGAGGGCGGCGAGAACGTTGCTCGCGACCCGTTCGTGCCCGCGCGGGCCCAGGTGCAGCTTGTCGTGCGACCAGAACCTGAGCTCGGCGAGTTCGATGTCGGCCCAGTTGTCGACGAACGTTGTGTTCTCGAGCGGCAAGCGGTCGCGGATCGCCTGGGCGAAGAGGTTGCCGCGCGCCTCGATGAAGCTGCCGAGCGGGATGTGCCTGGTCGGGTTCGCGCCGCTGACCAGCAGAACGTGGGTGCCGCTGTCGGCCGCACGACGGGTGGCCTCGACCAGCTGGTCGGATATCGCGGCGATCGAGACCTTCGGCCGCATGATGTCGTTGCCCCCGCCGTTGAGGCTCAGCAGTTGCGGTTTCAGCGAGATCGCGGCATCCAGCTGCTCGGTGAGGAGCGGGCCGAGAAGACGACCGCGGATCGCCAGGTTGGCGTAGCTCACCGGCTGCGCCGTCGAGAGAGCGAGGCCGAGCGCGACGAGATCGGCCCAGCCCCGAACGCGGCCGTCGGGCAGGTCGTCGCCGACGCCCTCCGTGAAGCTGTCGCCGATTGCGACGTAACTGGTGAAGGCGTTATTCATTATTCGAGTCCATCACACTCGTGCGGCCCGGTGCCACCTGGTCAGAGGCGGGCGCGAAACGCGCGCACGACGCAGTAGGCGCCGTAGGCGATGAGACCGCACCCGACGATGCCGAGCACGGCCGCGCCCGCGGGCAGTTCCGAAAGCGCCTGGAGCGCACCGTCGAGGCCCGTCGCCTTGTTCGGATCCGCGGTCACGGCGGCGAAAACGAACAGTATGCCGACGACGGCGAGAGCCACACCCTTCGCGGCGTACCCCGCTACGCCGAGCGCGACAGTCGCCGTGCCCGCGGTGCCGGGTGGCACGGCGATGTCGCGGGTGAAGCGGTGCGTGACGCCCTTGACCACGAAGTACACGCCGACCGCGAGGATGGCGACTCCGATCGCAGCGACGAGTATGACCCCGCCGGGGGCCCCGAGGAGTCGGGCGCTCACGCCCGTCGAGCCGGACGACGAACTCGAGGAACCGCCGAGGGCGAACGTCAGTGCGGTGCCAGACAGGGCGAGGTAGGTCGCGGCCTTGGCGAGCTCCGAGACCATGTGAATCGCCTTCTTGTCCGCCTTCCTCGGCGCGACCAGGAAGGCACTCAGCGCGAGCCAGATGCCGAGGGCGGCCAGACCGATGACGATCGTCCACAGCACGAGGACCCCACCGGGGGCGGATGCCACCTGGCGGAGCGCTCCCGACTGGTCGGCGTCGCCGCCCAGTCCAGCCACGACCCCGATCGCGATGAGGCCGATAAGGGCGTGCAGCAAGCCGTTGACCGCATATCCCACCCGGGCGAGGGTGTGGAGGGTCTGACTGTCCGCTGCGTCGTTCACGACGTGCTTCGCTGATTCGGTGGTCACGCGCCCAGTGTAAATGACGCAGAAGAGGGGAGGAGGCGCAATCGCCTCCTCCCCTCCGTCTCTGGCGTCTACTTCATCGAGTGGTCGGCCTTGAACGGCATGAGGCCGTACTCGGTCGGGTCCAGCCGGGTGATCGCGTGCTTGTACTCGCCGAAGACGAGCGTCGAGTGGGCGATGGCGTCCGCCATCTGCTCGAGCACGGTCGTGTCGACGTTCCCGGTCGTGTCGCAGGCCTGGTGGTAGCAGGGGTCATACGGCTCGCCCGCGGTTCCGCCGAACAGCGCGGCTTCCTCCTCCGTCTTGATGCCTTCCGCGCCGGTGAACAGGCCGCCGGCGGGAATGCCGGCGTTGATGAACCCGAAGTAGTCGGAGCGCCCGTCGAACGCCGTCGGAACGGTCGCAAGACCCTGCGAGGCGAAGTACTCGAGGAACACCTGCTCGACGACATCCGATCCTTCCGGTCCGACGTCGCCGAAGGCCGACCCGTCACCGTCATAGACGAAGCGGGCGAAGTTCGGCGAGCCCACCATGTCGAAGTTCAGGTTGACCTCGGTGTTGCGCAGGTCGCGCTTGTTCAACTGCGACACGTAGTAGTCACTGCCGACGAGCCCGTCTTCCTCACCGCCCCAGAAGGCGAAGCGCACGAGGTTTCTCGCGTCCTCACCAGTCTCCGCGAGCTGGATCGCGGTCTCGAGGATCGCGGCGCTTCCCGTGCCGTTGTCGTTGATGCCGGGGCCCACGTCGACCGAGTCCAGGTGCGCGCCGACCACGACGGTGCGCTTGGCTCGGCCGCCGGTGTCGGCGAGGATGTTGAACGACTGGATCGTGGTCAGCGTGGCATCCACCGCGACCCGTGCCGTCAACCCGGCGATGCCGGCGAGGGCCTCACCGATCGCGAACGACGTGCCGACGGCGGGAATGGTGGACTGCACGGTGCCGAGCGTGCCGTTGAGTACCCCGAAGCGGTCGTCGCCGGGTACGTCGTTGCCCTGATTGAAGACGATGGCTCCCGCCGCTCCTGCTGCGACGGCGTTGGCCACCTTGGTGCCGAAGTCGCACGTGCCGCGCTGCAACAGTGCGATCGTGCCCGCGGGGTACGCGGCGAAGTCCTCGGCCTCGCAGCCACTCGTCGAGGCCCGGTCGCCGGTGAGGTTGATGTCGACCGCGGTCACCGCCGCGGTGACGTCGCCCGACCCGGAGTAGCTCATGGTGATGAAGTCGGTGCCGTCGACGTAGACGGACTGGTTCGGCGACACCTGTTCGAAGTTCGCACCGTTCACCCCGAACTGATCGTAGGAGAACGGCTGGCGCACGGGGTCGTAGCCCGCCGCCCGCAACTGGTCTTCGATGTACTGGGCGGATGCCTCGTAGCCGCTCGTTCCGGCCGCGCGGTTGCCGCCATTGGCATCCGCTATCGCCTGCAGCGCCTCGAGGTGTTTGACGATGTTGTCGGCCGAGACGGCCTCGCGCAGGGGTGCCGTGTCTGGGCCCCTGTCCTTGGCGAGGGCGGGCGACCCGATGCCGACCATCACGACGGCTGCCGCGGTGGTGACCGCGACAAACGTCAGTGGCCGTGCGCTTCTCATTCGCTTCATGAAGGATCTCCAATGATCACAAAAATGAAAGCGGCCCCGCACCCGTTGCGCCGGGCCGTGGTCTCGACGCTAACCCCCCCGCCCCCGTTCGGGGTAGCCCTTCGCCTTTCATGAGCGTTCTACATGTCGGATGACAGCGGCGCGTAGTTGCACTTTGACCAAAAAAGTGCAAAATTGCACTTATGATGAATAGTGCAACCGAGGTGACTCGCCGATCCCAGAAGATGCGGCACACCGCCACGCACCTGACCACGGTGGCACGCCGATTGACCGCGGAGCGCGGCCTCAACGGTTTCACCGTGGAGGAGGTGTGCGACGAGGTCGACATCTCCCGACGCACGTTCTTCAACTACTTTCCCTCCAAGGAAGACGCCATCATCGGCGTCCAGCCGGAGGAGGACCTGCGCCGGTTCAGTGACGAGTTTCTCGCCAGGGGTTCGGGCGGCTGGGCGACGGTCGTCGACGATCTGGTCGAGCTGGTAATCGCGCACTTCGAGTCAGCGGGAGTGCACACGGCCGAGCACGCACAATTGATGTCCGCCCTCGAGCGAGAACCAAAACTCCTCTTCAAGTTCATGGGTGTCACGCGCGAGCGGGACAGGCAGGCGATGGCCCTCGTCGCACAGCGGGAGAACGTCGCCGTCGACGACCCGCGCGCCGAGGCGGCTCTCAACGTGCTGTCGATTCTGCTGAGGTCCACGGGGGAGCACTACCTGCTCTCCGAGAACACGCACGATTTTTCCACCCTCCTCCACGAACGCCTTGCTGCGATGCGCGCAGTCCTGGCCCCCGAAAGCCCTCGAAAGGGAAACCCGTGACCACCACAACCGCCGAGGGCCCCATGCTCCTCACCCAGCGCCGAATCTGGATCATCTTCTCGGCGCTGATCGCAGGCATGCTGCTGTCCAGCCTCGACCAGACGATCGTCTCCACCGCGATGCCGACGATCGTCGGCCAGCTCGGCGGCGTCGAGCACCAGGTCTGGCTCACAACGGCCTACCTGCTCGCCACGACGATCGTCATGCCCGTCTTCGGCAAGTTCGGCGACGTGCTCGGGCGGCGCTGGCTGTTCCTCGTTGCCATCGCCCTGTTCACCATCGCCTCCGTTGGCTGCGCATTCGCGGGCGACTTCACGCAGCTCATCATCTTCCGCGCAATGCAGGGCCTCGGCGGCGGCGGCCTCATGATCCTCTCCCAGGCGATCATCGCCGACATCGTGCCGGCATCGCAGCGCGGCAAGTATCTGGGGCCCTTGGGTGCGATCTTCGGCCTCTCGGCCGTCGGCGGACCCCTCCTCGGTGGCTTCTTCGTCGACCACCTCACCTGGCAGTGGGCGTTCTACATCAACATCCCGATCGGTATCGCGGCGTTCGCCATCGCGTGGTTCACGCTCCAGCTGCCGAACAAGAAGGTCACCCAGCCCATCGACATCCTGGGCGTCGTCCTCCTCTCCGCCTTCACCACGTGCCTCATCTTCTTCACCGACTTCGGCGGCGACGCGGCACACGGTTGGGACGCCATCGAGACCTGGCTGTTCG
Source organism: Microbacteriaceae bacterium (assembly GCA_025463665.1). Classification (GTDB taxonomy): domain Bacteria; phylum Actinomycetota; class Actinomycetes; order Actinomycetales; family Microbacteriaceae; genus Conyzicola. The sequence continues at coordinate 1,086 of JAODAY010000268.1, read as the reverse complement.
GTATCGGCCTCGTCGTCGCGGCCTGCCTCTTCGTGTTCGTCGAGTCGCGCGCGGTCGATCCGATCATCCCGCTCTCGTTGTTTCGCAACCGCACGTTCGTCAACGCGACGGCGATCGGCCTCACCCTCGGTCTCGGCATGTTCTCCGCGATCGGCTTCGTGCCCACGTTCCTGCAGATGTCTTCGGGAACCTCCGCCGCGGCATCCGGCCTGCTCATGCTCCCGATGATGGTGGGCCTCATGGGCACCTCGATCGCCTCGGGCATCGCGATCTCGCGCACCGGGCGCTACAAGCTCTTCCCGGTGATCGGAACGCTCATCACCGCCGTCGCGATGGTCGCCATGACCACACTGACCGCGACTACCCCGATCTGGCTGATCTGCGTCTACCTGCTCGTCTTCGGTGCCGGTCTCGGGTTCATCATGCAGGTCGTGGTGCTCGTCGCGCAGAACGCCGTGCCTGCCGCCGAGATCGGTACGGCCACCAGCACGAACAACTACTTCCGCGAGGTGGGGGCCTCGCTCGGCGTCGCGGTGTTCGGCACCATCTTCACCACGCGGCTGACCGACAACCTGAAAGACGTCTTCACCGGCGCCGGCGCGAGCGCGTCGGATGCCGCGAACGCCACGTCGACCCTCGACCCGCAGACGCTCTCGTCGCTCCCCGACGAGGTGCGCGACGGCATAGTCGTCGCCTACGCCGACGCGCTGGCACCGGTGTTCTGGGACCTGCTGCCGTTCATCGGCATCGCGTTCGTGTTGTCGCTGTTCCTCAGGCAGATTCCGCTGTCGGATGTCGCGGGGCTGGTCGCCCGCGGCGAGGCCATCGGCGGGGACGAGGCCGAAGCCCTCGAGTCCGCGCAGCGCCGGGGCGCGGGGGCAGCGAAGCACAACGAGCCGGCGGTGAGCGACGAGTCGATCCCGAAGGCGTAGGCGCCCCCATCGAAGACAGGAGCACGGTCCGGTTGCGTGAGCAGCGGGCCGTGCTCCTCTTTCGCACCCGAGAAAAAACGGGATCCGCGTGATAACGCGGATCCCGAGGGGTGGGCCCCGTCGGGCTCGAACCGACGACCCACGGATTAAAAGT
>JAODAY010000026.1 GCA_025463665.1 Microbacteriaceae bacterium | reverse complement strand
GCACCGTCGTGGACTGTGTTGAGGAATCGACTCCAGCCACAACCCTCATAGGGTGGCCTCGAACCGCGGGATGTCAAGCGTTTCGACTTCGGGCGGAAGCTCGTCGAGTAGGCCCACTGCCCCGCCGGGGTGGGCGTGATGTACCTTCTCCCAGGAATGCTGGCGGGCGCGCATCAACACCACGGTTAGGGCGTCGAGCCAAGCACCCTGCGCGAGCGTGCTGCCGAGTGCGAGCAGATTGCCCGGGTCTGCGTAGGGTGTCTGGTCGAGCGCGACGGTGATATCGGCGGTTCTGCCCAGCGTGGATTCCGCCGCACAAGTGAGAGCGATAACGGTCACCTGCTCGCCTTGGAGCAGATCGACGAGCGTGTTGATCTCGCCGCTCTCACCTCCCCGGGAAATAGCGATGAGTATGTCGGAGCTTCGCAGAGCGCCCATGGAACCGTGCAACGCGTCCGAAGGGTTGAGGTAAAACGCTGGGGTGCCGGAGACGGAGAGCAGGTGCGCCGTGCGGTGCGCAATGTAGCCGGTCGTACCCGCGCCGGTGAGAACAACCTTGCCCGGGGTGTCTAGGATCAATCGCGCAACGCGCACGAAACTCTCGTCGATGCGGGCCGCGAGGTCGCCGACCGCTGCGGCCTCTGCCGCCACGAACTCGCGGGCCACGGCTATGACCTTGTCGACCGAAACCTGAGACATGCGCGCCAACCAATCCGCAACACCGGTCGGAGATCGACCGCGCTCTCGCTCTAGAGAGTATCGGACGACTCCGCACATTTGTCAACGGAAATCCTCTAACGAGCGACGGTGCCCTCGCTTGTCCTGGGCCGCATCATCGGACCTTCTCAATCACAGTGGAGGTCGTGGCGTCGCCCTGCGTCTCGCGGTCGAAGGTTCGCCGCAGCACCCGAGCTCAGAGGCGGCAAGTGGCTGTCCAGCGGCATCCGGAACGACACAATGCCGCACCCAACGCCGCGTCCGTCGCGGCTCCCGCCGCCGCACCCGGTGCCGCGGATCATGAACACGGCGATGAACGACGCGGCAACCATGGCGACGGCGGCGCCGATGAAGACCACCGTTCTGCATCGTGACGAACAGCAGGCCCATTCCGATTCCGAGCACGATGAGGCCCGGCAGTACCTCGGCGAAGTAGCTGCCGGCCGACGGAGATGGTGCTCAGCAGCAGAAGCCCGGCGGCGGCGAACAGCGGGCCGACGATGAGCATCGGGCCCGGGCCGACGCGGGGCAGCAGTTTCGTGGCGATCGGCGCAACGATCGCAATGGCGATCGTCATCGGGAGCGACGCGAGGCCGGCCTCGAGCGGCCCGAAGCCGAGAACGATCTGCAGGTGGAAGATCAGGTACAGCACGGCGCCGATCATGACACTCCCTGCGATTGCCTGGATCAGCAGCGCGCCACCGCGAACGCGGTTGAGGATGACGCGCAGCGGCAGCAATGGCTGGCCCACTCGAGATTCGATCACCACGAAGATCGCGATGAGCACGACCCCGGCGGTGAGGAAGCCGATCGTGCCGAGCGTGCCCCAGCCGTCTTCGGCGAGGGTGAAGCCGTAGATGAGCGAGCCGAGGCCGAGCATAATGCCGAGGGCGGCCGCACCCGCTCCGGCGACCGAACCGAAGACGGCGGAGGCCGTGTTGCGCTCGCGACCACCGGTGAAGGGCCCGACTGGGCGAAACCGCCGAATGCCGAGGCCGCACCGAAGCCGACCATGCCGACGAGGAACGCGCGCTTGCGGCCCCAGCAGTCGGCGATGCGACCGCCCGGCAGCAGAAGCGCGCCGAAAGCCAGCGCAGTTCAGCAGCGTCAGCGCCCGTGCTGGGGAGAGACGACGAGTCAGGCCTTCCCGCCCACGTAGCGCGCGAGCACGTAGTCCGCAATCGCCATGGCGGAGGTCGCCGCCGGCGAGGGCGCGTTGCGCAGCAGCGTCACCGGGCCTACCTGGTCGACCGCGAAATCGTCGAGCAGCGCACCGTCACGCCCCCACGCCTGGGCCCGCACACCGGCCGCGGTCTTCGCGGCCAGATCAGACATGGCGAGCGACGGGATGAAGCGGCGAGCCTTGCGGTAATAGAGCGCCTTCACGAGAGACCCGCTGATCTCGTCGACGCCCATCTTCCAGTGCTGCTTCGCGAGCGCCGCCGCGCCGGGCCAGCGTAGGGAGTCGAGAGTATCTTTCGCGGAGATGGACGTCCAGCCGTACCCCTCGCGGGCGAGCGCGGGTACGGCGTTCGGTCCGATGTGCACCTCGTCGTAGACTCCGCGGGTGAAGTGCACTCCGAGGAACGGGAACCGCGGGTCGGGCACCGGGTAGATCATGCCGCGCACGAGGTCGTTGCGCCTCGCGTCGAGCGACCAGTACTCGCCCCGGAACGGCAGGATCTTCGGCGACGAATCGGCGCCGACGAGGCGCGCGACGACGTCGGACTGGAGGCCCGCGCACGCGATCACCCTGTAGAACACGTGCTCGGAGACGGGCGTGCGCACGTGCACGACCGCGCCCTCGACACTCATCGCGACGACCTCCTGTCCGAGCAGGATGCTGCCGCCACCCGCACGCACGTCCTGTGCCATCGCCTCGGTGATCGCGGCGTAGTCCACGACCGCGGTGTGCGGGGAATACACCGCGGCCACGCCGGCGACGTGCGGCTCGATAGCGTGCAGCGCGCCGATGTCGTCGATGCGCACGAGGTCAGGCACGCCGTTGCTGAGCGATCGCTGCTCGATGTCGGCGAGGGCGGGCAGCTCCGACTCGTCGACGGCGACGACGAGCTTGCCGACCTCGCGGTACGGCAGGTTCTTCTCCGCGCAGAAGTCGCGCGTCGCGGTGCGGCCCGCAGCGCACAATTGCGCCTTGAGCGACCCGGGCTTGTAGTACAGCCCCGCGTGCACGACGCCGGAGTTGTGGCCGGTCTGGTGGGCGGCCAGC
>JAODAY010000265.1 GCA_025463665.1 Microbacteriaceae bacterium | reverse complement strand
CCCGCCGCGTGTGACGACGCTGGCCCCATCGCAATCGACACCGCACCGACCGCGACGGCGCCGACGAGGAGGCCGACAGCCGCCGGTGCCATCCACTCCCGCCAGCGCCGCCTCGCCCGCGTCGGGTGCTCGTCTTCGGCGAGCGGATGCACCTGCTCCGCCGTCGTGGGTGCGCCCGGGTCTGGCGTGGCGAGCGGCGGCTCGCCCGTGCCGAGCGACGACTGCTCCCCCGCAGCGAGCGCTTCACCCTCGGACTCGGCCCGCGCGGCCTCGGCTGCACGCTCCGCCTGCCATTGCGCGAGGATCAGGCGAGCCTCGGCTGCGGCGACCTCGTCGGCATCAGTGGTGGTGCGGCCGAAGGCGAGACGGCGGAGCCGCTCGAGCTCGGCGGCCGCACTCGGGCCCGCACCGGGGTCCGCGGGCACGGCATCCGCATCGATGTCGTTCATAGTCGAAGTGTAGCCAGAGGAACTTCGCAGGGGGATTGACCGGCCACGCGGCATCCGCTAGCTTGATTGTCAACACAACGGTTGATAAAGAGATTGGTTGAATGTGTCACTTGCGACAGAGGCTGACGAACAGCTCGACCGAGCGTTCCTGGCACTCGCCGACCCGGTGCGTCGTGCGCTTGTCGCGCGACTCTCGAGGGGCGCAGCGACGGTGAACGACCTGGCCGAGCCGTTCGCGATCACCAAACAGGCGGTGTCGCGCCACATTCAGGTGCTCGAGGCCGCCGGGCTCATCACGCGTACACGCGATGGGCAGCGTCGCCCGTGCCACCTCGCGCCGGCGGCCCTCGAGTCGCTCACCGGATGGATCGACACCTACCGTCTCGAAGCCGAGCGGCGGTTCCGCCGCCTCGACGCCGTACTCGAAGAGATAGAGACACAGGAGCAGGAGAAATGACCACGACAAAGAACCAGACGACCATCACGGCACAACCCGGCACCCCCTTCATCGACATGGTGCGGGAGTTCGATGCCACACCCCAGGTGGTGTACCGCGCCTCGACCGATCCCGAGCTGATCCCGAAGTGGATGGGTCCGCGCGGGCTGGACACGCGCATCGACGCGTACGACCTGCGGCCCGGCGGCAACTACCGCTACGTGCAGACCGACGCAGACGGCAACGAGTTCGCGTTCCGCGGCATCTTCCACACCGTGGAACCGGGCCTGCGCACGATCCAGACCTTCGAATTCGAGGGCATGCCCGGCTTCGTCACCCTCGAGTACGGCACTTACGAGGATCTCGGAGGCCGCACCCGGTTCACCGGCCACTCGGTGTACCCGTCGGTGGAGGCGCGCGACGGCGCCCTGCAGATGGACATGGAGAGCGGCATGCGCGAGTCGATGGAACGCCTGGAGGAGTTGCTGCCCGGGCTCGGCTGAGCGCGGCAGTGGCTCAGGGCGCCGCGCGGTTTTTCGCCGGCGCGGCCGCATGTTCGGCCGTGTCGGCGAAAATTGGCCGCGCCGTAGACTGGCGCTATGAGCTTCCCTCGCCTCAGCGCGCCGCTTGCGGTCGCGGTCTCGTCCGCGGCGGTGCTCTGGGTCATGAGCAACGTCGTATTCGCCTGGCTCACGACGAACAGCGACATTCCGGGGTCGTTTGCGGCACTGGTGGTGCCGGCGAGCATTCCGTACTTCATGGTGAGTCTGGCGGCACCGTGGCCGGTGGTCGTCTTCGCGCTGTGCGGGCTCACGTTTGCGGCGGTCATGGGTGGCATTGTTGCGGCGGCGAGCCGAGGCATCCGTCGACCGGCGTTTCTCACCGTGTGGTTCGCCTCGATCGCCGCGTCGTTTCTCACGTCGGTCGTGTTTGCGGTGGGCGCGCTCATCGCCAACTGGCCGCCGATACGGCTGGCGGGCATCTTCGACGGGGTGCGCGACGTCGTTCTCAGCGGCGGATACTGGGGCATCGTCTGGGGCTGGCTCCCGGCAACGCTCGCTCTCATCGTCGCGAGCAGACGGCGAGCGGATGCCACTGCCACACCCGCACCACGACGCGGTCGGGCGGCCTTCGTCATCGGCGGCGCGGTGGTGGCGCTGGCGCTGATCGTGTCCGTTCCGGTCGGGCTGGGTGCGACGGCGCAGGTCGGCGCGCCGGAACCCACCGCCGAACCGCAGCCCGTGTACACGCCGCCGCCGCCGGCGTCCGTCGCCCCGGGTGAGTTCCAGATCGACCCGTCGTGGTGCCGCAGCGACCAACTGTCGATCGTGTCCCTCGGCGGGGACGCCGCCACCGGGCATCGCATGCTCACGATCGGGGCGACGAACATGTCTGACACGGGCTGCGTGCTCAACGGATACCCCGACGTCGCCTTCGGCAACCCGGAGACCGGCGACCTCGGGGTGGTGCTCTACCGCGGCGGCTCGTTCATGACCGAGGACGCCGGCGCCACGCCGATCACACTCGAGCCCGGTGCCGGCGCGATCGCGGCGCTCGGCTGGAACGCCAACTCCACGGCGGGTGGCGGCGGCACCATGACCGTATACGTCGCGCCGTACCCGGGTGCCGAACGCACGAGCGTTCCCGAAGAGCTGGATGTGACGCAGAACTCGACCGCCGTCGCGACCGCGTGGGAGTTGCTCGGGTAGCTGCACTGGACACCCTCGGCTTCCCGGGGCTCCCGCGGTCTCATGGACTTTCCGCGGCGATTCGTCGCCCGCGGCCGCGCGTCGTGCAGAGCAGGCGGCGCCGCCTCTACTACTCGACGATCAGCCCCAGGTGCTGGGCGAGCACCGGCGCGAGCAGCGACAGCTGGCCGTCGTCGATTGTCACTCCGCGCAGACCCTCGAGACCGTTGATCGCCGAGAACTCGCTCGAGCGCAGATCGACGTTCGAGCAGGTCGCGCGCGTGACATCCAGCGTGCCGATGCGGCAATTGCGAATGGCGACACGCGTCGCCCGGATGCCGCCCAGATCGAGTTCGCCGAGTGCGCAGTCCTCGATCAGCACGTTGGTCAGCCGCGAATTCCGCAGGTTGAGGTAGTCGATCTTGCCGCCGCGAATGTGCACCGAGTTGAGCTCGGCGTCGAACATTTCGGCGGAGCCCCAGCGAGGGTTCTGCACGAGCACGTCGCGCCAGATCGTGCGGCCGGCGAGGAGGGTCGGCGCGAACGATGCAGTGACGAGAGTGTCGACGAAGCGGGCACCGCGCAGTTGCGTGTCGGTGAGGGTCACCGCGTCGAGCTCGCACTGCAGAAACGAGACACCACTGAGGTCGTACTCCGACAGGTCGGCGTCGGCGAAGCGCTCCCCGTCGCGTTCGTCGCTCGAACGCAGCAGCGTCGCGTCGGCGTCAGTGACCGCGCCGGGCGCGCTGAAAGTCAGCTTCGGCGGCTGGGCGTCGCGGGCGGAGCCGCCGGAACGCGCAGACCCGCCAGGCCGCGCAGACCCGGCAGACCGCCCGGCGGACCGGGCGTTCACTCGCTCACGACGGGTTCGATGACCTCGGCGCCGAAGATGGAGACGAGCAACTGGTTCGTCCATTCGATGAGGGCGGCGTCGCCGTAGGGTTCGCCGTTCAACCGGGGCATGGGAATCGCCACCGACGCGTACGCGGCGAAGTACTTCGAACCCGGGTACATGCGCTGCAGCCGCACCTGAATGGAGTCGGCGAGCGCGACGCCGGCGAAGCGCAGGTTGCTGCCCATTGCGACGACCTCGCTGAGCCCGGCCTTGACCGCCATGCGACGCAGCCGCGACACGGCGATGAGGTTGGTGACCTGCTCGGGCGGCTCGCCGTAGCGGTCCGTGAGCTCCTCGAGTACGAGGCCGATCTGCTCGGGCGCCGACGCCGGGGCCGAGGCGGTCGACAGCTTCTGGTAGGCCTCGAGCCGCAGCCGCTCGCTCTCGACATACTCCTCGGGAATGTGGGCGTCGACGGGCAGCTCGAGCCGCAGCTCGGTCTGGCCCTCCGCAACGTCGCCGCGGAACGTCGACACCGCCTCGCCGATCATGCGCAGGTAGAGGTCGAAGCCGACACCCGCGATGTGACCGGACTGCTCGCCGCCGAGCAGGTTGCCCGCACCGCGGATCTCGAGGTCGCGCAACGCGATCTGCATGCCCGCACCGAGCTCGTTGTTGGCGGCAATCGTCGACAGACGCTCGTGCGCCGTCTCCGAGAGCGGCTTCATCTCGTCGTAGAGGAAGTAGGCGTACGCCCGCTCACGGCCACGGCCGACACGGCCGCGCAACTGGTGCAGTTGCGACAGGCCGTACTTGTCTGCCCGGTCGATGATCAGCGTGTTGGCGTTGGCGATGTCGAGGCCGGTCTCGATGATCGTGGTCGACACGAGCACGTCGAACTTGCGCTCCCAGAAGTCGACCATGACCTGCTCGAGCACCGCCTCCGAGAGCTGCCCATGGGCCACGGCGATGCGCGCCTCCGGCACCAGTTCGGCGAGCTGCGAGGCGACTCGGTTGATCGACGACACCCGGTTGTGCACGAAGAAGATCTGGCCCTCGCGCAACAGCTCGCGCCGGATGGCTGCCGAGACCTGCTTGTCGGAGTAGGGGCCGACGAACGAGAGGATCGGATGACGGTCCTCCGGCGGTGTCGCAAGCGTCGACATTTCGCGGATACCCGTGACCGCCATCTCGAGCGTGCGCGGGATCGGCGTCGCCGTCATCGCGAGAATGTCGACGTTGGTCTTGAGCTTTTTCAGCGCGTCCTTGTGCTCGACACCCAAACGCTGCTCCTCGTCGATGTTGACGAGGCCCAGGTCTTTGAACTCGATGGTCTTGCTGAGCAACCGGTGCGTTCCGATCACGACATCGACCGTGCCATCCGCCAGCCCGGCGATGGTGTCCTTCGCCTCTTTGTCGCTCTGGAACCTGCTCAGGGCACGCAGATGCACGGGGAACCCGGCGAACCGCTCGGCGAAGGTCTCGAGGTGCTGGCGCACGAGCAGCGTGGTTGGCACGATCATCGCGACCTGCTTGCCGTCTTGCACCGCCTTGAACGCGGCGCGCACGGCGACCTCGGTCTTGCCGTAGCCGACGTCGCCGCTCAGCAGGCGGTCCATCGGGATGGGCCGCTCCATGTCGGCCTTGACCTCGTCGATGGTGGTGAGCTGGTCGGGCGTCTCGGCGAAGGGGAAGGCGTCTTCGAGTTCGCGCTGCCAGGGGGTGTCGGGCGGGAAGGCGTGGCCCTTCGACGCCATGCGCGCCGAGTAGAGCTTGACCAGCTCGACCGCGATGTCGCGCACCGCCTTGCGCGCCTTCGACTTCGCCGACGCCCAGTCGCTGCCGCCCATCTTGCTGAGGCTCGGCGCCTCGCCGCCGACGTAGCGGCTGAGCAGGTCGAGCTGGTCCGTCGGCACATAGAGCTTGTCGCCCGGGAGCCCGCGCTTGTTCGGCGCGTATTCGATCACGAGGAACTCGCGGCTGCGTTTGATGGCATTGCGTCCACCGCTCGAGATCTCGCGCTGCACGAGCTCGACGAACTTGCCGATGCCGTGCGTCTGGTGCACCACGAAGTCGCCGGTCTTGAGCTGCAACGGGTCGACGACGTTCTTGCGCCGACTCGCGAGCTTCTTGACCTGGCGGGCGTCGTAGCCGACCGCGCGGCCGTAGAACTCGGTCTCGTTGAGCAGCGCGAACTTGATTTCGGGAATCTCGAAACCGTGCTCGACGCAGGCCTTGAGCAGGTAGGCGACGCCGGGCTCAAGGGGACCGGCGGGTAGCTCCTCCACCAGTCGCCCGGCGAGCTCCCGCTCGGCGAGAACATCGACGGCGCGCTCGACGAGCCCGGTGCCGCGCGCGACGATGCCGACGGTCCAGCCGTTGTGCAGCAGGTCGGCGACGTGGTCGATAGCCCCGGTCGGCTGGCCCGCGAAGCTCGGCACGGCGACGGCGTCGATGCGCACGTAGGTGTCCGTCGCCGCGAGCGACTCCGCCACCTGGGTCTCGAGGGCGTCGGATGCCGCTGCCCCGCTGTCGAACGAGCTCAACGTCCACCATGGTCGACGACCGGCCGATTCGCGCAGGGCGCTGATCGTCACGAAGTCGCCCGCGTCGAGGTCGATGGGTGCGTCGGCACCGGCGGTGGCCGCGTTCCACGCGGCGCTCAAGAACTCCCGGTTGGTCTCGACGAGGCTCACGGCACGCGTCGCGACGCGCTCGGGCGAGAGAACCGCGATCGCGGCATCCGTCGGCAGGTAGTGGGTGAGCGGCACGAGCCGGTCGAGCAGGGCGGGGGCGAGCGACTCCATGCCGTCGACGGGGATGCCCTCGCCGATCTTGGCGAGCATCTGCGCGAGACCGGGAAATTCGTGCTGCATCTCGCGCGCGCGCTGGCGCACGGCGGGGCTGAGGAGCAGTTCGCGGCTCGGCGGAAGCTGCACGGAATCGATTTTGTCGGTGAGCGAGCGCTGGTCGGCGACCGAGAACGGCCGGATCTGCTCGAGTTCGTCGCCGAAGAACTCGAGGCGCACGGGGTGCTCGTCGGTGGGGGCGAAGACGTCGAGGATTCCGCCGCGCACCGCGAACTCGCCGCGGCGGGTGACCATGTCGACACGCGAGTAGGCGAGGTCGACGAGCTGGGCGGAGATCTTGGGCAGGCTGTAATGGCGGCGGCCCGCGACGAGCTCGATCACCGGCGTGTCGATGAGGTTGTCGGCGAGCGGCTGCAGGGCGGCCCGCACGCTCGCCACGACGACGATCGGCGCGCTGCGGTCCCACTCGGCGAGGCGGCGGAGGGCGGCGATGCGCTTGCCG
>JAODAY010000263.1 GCA_025463665.1 Microbacteriaceae bacterium | reverse complement strand
GGGGAGGAGGGGCTGATACACCGTCAGGTGCTTCTCACCTCCGCCTGGGGGCACGACCTCACCGACGAAGACACAGCCACGGTCGACGGCGCGCTCATCGATTCCAGCCTCGTCGGACCATACGCTGCGCAGTCCGTCGCTCCCACCGGCGACGGCCTGCTCGTGACCTTCCCCGTGGTGGTTCCCGAAGGTCTCGTTCACTGACGACGACCGCCCCCACACCGTCCCATCCGATGCCCTAGGAGGACACCATGAACAGCCCCCACACACCCTTGAGACGACGTCGCGGAGGGCGCGCGCTCCTCTTCGCCGCGGCTGTACTCGGCCTCATCGCAGCCAACGCGATGCAGGTGAGTGCGGCACCGTCGGCGTCCCAACTGCCCACGGGTTCGGACGGCTGGGTTCGGGTGGCCCACCTCTCGCCCGACACGGCGGAAGTCAACGTGCAGTTGACCGCGCTCGCCGGGGGAGCGATCGTGTTCTCGCTCAATGGCGTGGGCTACGGCGCGGTGTCTGACTACGTTCCGCTGACGGCGGGCACCTACGTCGTCTCCATGGTGCCGACGAGCACCCCGGGTGCCGCACCGGTCATCTCGAGTTCGGTGACGGTTGAGCAGGGCAAGGCGGTCACCGTCGCCGCCTTCGGACGCAATCAGGATCTGGCGATCACCGCGTTCCAGGACGACCTGACGACGCCGGAACCGGAAACCGCTCGCGTTCGCCTGGTGCAGGCGTCCACCATCGCGAAGACCGTCGACGTGCAGACCACCACCGGCCTCTCCATCGCGAAGGGCGCCGCCGCGGGGTCGTCGACCGCATACGCGAGTGTTCCCGCCGGTCCGTGGGATCTCGAACTGACCGGTTCTGGGCTCAGCGATGTCGTTTCGATCCAGCTCGCGAACGGCAGCGTGAACACGCTCTTCGTTCTTGACAACGCCGAACGCAGACTCACGGTCAAGTCGGTGACCGACGGCGTGAGCGTGGGCGCCGCACCCATCGGCGGTGTTCAGACCGGCGGCGGCGGCCTTGCTGCGCAAGAGGACGCGGTGTTGCGCCTGGCTGACGCCCCGTGATGACCGCACGCTGATCGGTCGAGTAGCCATGAAGAGGCCGGGTCGTCGCACCGCGTGGGTGGCTGCGGTGGGGATAGCCGTCGTCGCCATCGGCGGCGCGACCCTCGCCGCGGGCGCATCGACGGCGCCGCCGGGCGGCGACGTGGCAGTCACGGCCCAGCCGCACCCGCGCGGCTGGGCCGGTGGCCTGCAGGATCCCCGGGAGGCCGCGACCCGCGCGTCGCGAGCCGGCCAGACGGCCAGCAGGGTCACCATTCCGGTCATAGGGGTCGATTCGACACTCGAGCATCTGCCCCTGGACCCGGCAACGGGCGCGCTCGTGCCGCCGACCGCCTGGATGTCGGCAGGCTGGTACAAGGACGGCACGGTTCCGGGTGACCTCGGACCCGCCGTGATCGCGGGTCACGTCGACTCGGCCACCGGTCCCGCGGTGTTCGCGCGAATCGAGGAGCTTGCGGCCGGCGATGAGATTCACGTCACCCTTTCGACTGGCGAGGTCGTGGATTTCGTCGTGGACAAGAAGATCGCCGCCCCCAAGGACGCATTCCCGACCGACCTGGTCTACGGCCCCACACCGACCGCCGCCTTGCGGCTCATCACGTGTGACGGCGTCTTCGACAGGTCGACCGGGCACTACACCGACAACCTCATCGTCTTCGCGAGCCCGCGCGGCTGAGCACACCCGACGACGCTGGCCAGTTTCACGGCTCGGGTGCCGCCACAACGGGTATGACGACGATCGGCTGTGGCGGTGTCGCGACGTTCGTCGCGAACGGCTGCCCACTCGATCGGCTCACGAAGCAGTAGTAGTCGCGGTTGCCCTGTGCCCATGCTTCCTGGGTTCCGGCGAAACTCGCGCTCACCTGAATGTCGGAGTAGAGACTCGCCGCCCCGTAGTCGATGTTGGTCGGCGTCGCGCAGAGCGGGTTCATCCTCGCCTGCAGGCCGTCCACTCCCGGGTAAGGGTCGAGTGCGGACTCGGCGAAACGGCCGCGGTAGACGAGCTGGCCGGTGTGTGCCTGACCGCACTCGACGACCGTGTACTCCTGCTCCCACGCCGAGACGAAAGGCTGCAGGCACTCGGTGCCGAGCAGTTCGTTCCAGGCGTGCGGACCGGGCGCGACCGGACCGGTGGTCGCCACAGGCACGACGGGCGCCTGCGGCGGGGCCGGGGCCACCGGGGCGGCGCTGGCAGTGACGGATGGCGTGGGCGTCGGCGTCGATTCGGCCACCGGATCTGCCGCCGGCAGACGCGTGCCGAGAAAGAACAGCCCGACGAGCACGAGCACGGCGACCAGCGCCCCGGCAACCCAGGCGAGCACTTTCTGCTGGTGCGAGACATGCCCGCCCTTGCCACGCGGCGGCGTGGCAGGTCTCGGTGCCCTCAGTGCCTTCTGCTTCTTCGCCGGCCGTGTCGCAGCGATTTCCGTGGCACCCGCAGAGTGCGATCCAGCCGACCGGTTCGAGTGCGGCACGAACACCGCCACCGGGCTCTCGTCGGTGTACAACTCGAACTCCCGCTCGTTGAATAGGGCGTCGAGAGCGGATGTCGGTGCGCCCTCGCTCGCG
>JAODAY010000260.1 GCA_025463665.1 Microbacteriaceae bacterium | reverse complement strand
AACTGGTCCACACCGACGCCCGAACGTTCGCGAACGGTGAGATCTACGCACGATTCGACGAGAGCGTCCGCGGCTGTGACGCCTTCGTCATCCAGTCCCACACGCACCCCATCAACGAGTGGCTCATGGAGCAGCTCATCATGGTGGATGCGATGAAGCGCGCGTCCGCGAAGCGGATCACCGTCGTCTCGCCGTTCTACCCCTACGCCCGTCAGGACAAGAAGGGCCGCGGCCGGGAGCCGATCTCGGCGCGACTCGTCGCAGACCTCTACAAGGCGGCCGGCGCCGACCGCATCATGAGCGTCGACCTGCACGCCGCGCAGATCCAGGGATTCTTCGACGGTCCGGTCGACCACCTGTTCGCCATGCCCGTCCTGCTCGAGCACTTCAAGAAGCTGGATGCCTCGACCCTCACGGTCGTGTCGCCCGACATGGGCCGCGTGCGCGTCGCCGACATCTGGAGTGACAAGCTCGGCGCACCGCTGGCGATCATCCACAAGCGTCGCGACCCGCTGGTTCCCAACCAGGTCTCGGTGCACGAGATCGTCGGCGAGGTGAAGGATCGCGTCTGCCTCATCGTCGACGACCTCATCGACACCGGGCGCACGATCGCCAAGGCCGCGCAGGCGCTCAAGGACGCCGGCGCGACGCGGGTCATCGTCGCCGCGACCCACGCCGTGTTCTCCGACCCGGCAACCGACCTTCTGCAGAGCGAGTTCATCGACTCGGTCGTGGTCACCGACACTCTGCCGCTGCCCGACGAGAAGCGCTTCCCCACGTTGACGGTGCTGCCTATCGCCCCGCTCCTCGCCCGGGCGATCTACGAGGTGTTCGACGACGGTTCTGTCACGTCGATGTTCGACGGCGCGGCGTAGGGCGCAGCTGCGCGCGGGTCGCGTCTCCGGGTCTCGCGCGCCGTTCACCAGGGTCGGCCGATCGTTCAGCTGTCGACGCTGGGCCCGGTCGGCAGCTGCGCTTGGCTCGGAATCAGCCCCAGAGACGCGACATGGCGGTCGTGACCGAACGCGCCCGACGAGTAGCACTCCCAGCCGAGACCGCCCGGCCCGAACAGCTCGAACCGTGCGTCTGAGCCGCTCGGTCCGTCGACGGCGTACGCCACCCACTGAGCACACGCGCGGCTTGCCGTCGCCGACGCCACGGTGACCGTCGTGATCATGCCCGGAACGACGAGCGCCACGAGCGCGAGCACGACGACGCCGCGCATCACCCAGATGGTCCACGCCGGACGCAGCGGTCGTCCGTTGCCCGGCTCGTAGCCGTCGAGTTCTGGGTGGTAGTCGCTCACTCTCCCATCTTCGCAGCCTGCCATGGGAACGCGCCCGCATCTACAGTGGCCTCATGAATCCGTCCGAGTCGGCGTTCCTCTCCAACTTCACCCGCGCGCTCGACCTTTCCGAGGCCGAGGTGAGATTCACCGGTTCGGGCACCCTCGCGTCCGTGTTCGCCGTCTCCGAGCTCGCCTCAGCCAGTGTCGCCGCTGCGGGCCTCGCCGCCTCCGCCCTGATAACGGCGGTGACGGATGCCGCGGCCCCGGTGACGGTCAGCCGCCCCCTCGCGTGCGCGTGGTTCGGTGCGGCTCTCCATCCGGTCGGCTGGCAGCTGCCCTCCCCGTGGGATGCGGTCGCGGGGGACTACCGCGCGCGCGACGGCTGGATCCGGTTGCACACGAACGCGCCGAACCACCGGGCGGCGGCGCTCGGTGTGCTCGGTCTCGCCGCGACGCCCGCCGCGTCGGTGCCCGCGTCGGCGCACGCGTCGGCGCCCGCGTCGGTCGACCGGGAGACTGTCGCCGCGGTGGTTGCGGGGTGGGCGGCGCTCGACCTCGAGAACGCGGTCGTCGCGGCGGGCGGATGCGCGGCGGTCATGCGCAGCGCGAGGGAGTGGGCGCGTCATCCGCAGGGCGAAGGGGTCGCCGCCGAACCACTCGTCGCCTGGGGCGAGGCCGCCGCCGCGGGGCCGAGCCCGCGCTGGCGGCCGACGGCGGAGCGCCCGCTCGCGGGACTGCGGGTGCTCGACCTCACGCGCGTCATCGCCGGTCCGGCCGCGACGCGCTTTCTCGCGGGACTGGGCGCAGAGGTACTGCGCATCGACCCGCCGCACTGGAACGAGCCCGCCATCACCCCCGAGATGACCCTCGGCAAGCGCACCGCCCGCCTCGACGCCCGGGAGCCGGCAGGCGCGGCGGCGCTCGAGTCGCTCATCGCCGGCGCCGACGTTCTCGTGAGCGGCTATCGTCCCGGGGCGCTCGACCGCCTCGTGGGCGCTGAGCGGCGGGCGCAGCTGCGGCCGGGCCTCGTCGAGGTCTCGCTCGACGCCTATGGGTGGGGCGGACCGTGGGCGACCCGCCGCGGTTTCGACAGCCTCGTGCAGATGTCGAGCGGCATCGCGGAGGCCGGAATGCGCTGGGCGGGCGGGGAGATACCCGTGCCTCTTCCGGTGCAGGCGCTCGACCACGCGACCGGATATCTCACGGCCGCCGCCGTACTGCGTGCCGTGGGCCGGGTGCACGCGGGCGGCGGCGCGAGCTCCGCGCGGTTGTCGCTCGCGCGCGTCGCGGCCGAGCTGGTGGACGCCGGCTCTGCGCCGGTGCGGCCGACGGTCCCTGAGCCCGTCGAAGGGGAGCCGGAGGCGCTTCGACGAGCTCAGCGACCGGGAGTGGCTCAGCCACCGGAAGTGGCTCAGAGACCGGAACGAATATCAACTCCGTGGGGCGCCGCCGACCTGCTCGCGCCGCCGGTGACCATCGGCCGGGCGACGCTCGACTGGCGGCGTGGCCCGGCGGAACTGGGTTCCGACGAGCCGCGCTGGTGAACCAGCCGCACCCCGACTAGTGGCTGTCGACCGCCTGGATCTCGCTGCGGTCGCCGCTCCACAGTGTGTGGAACGTGCCCTCCTTGTCGACACGCTTGTAGGTGTGCGCTCCGAAGAAGTCGCGCTGGCCCTGCACGAGGGCGGCGGGCAGGCGGTCGGCCCGCAGTCCGTCGTAGTACGACAGCGAAGACGAGAACGCCGGGGCGGGGATGCCCGCCTTGGCGGCGTGGGCGACGACCTGGCGCCAGCTCTCCTGCGCGCCGGTCACGGCGGCCGTGAAGTACGGCGCCGTGATGAGCGCGACGAGGGCCGGGTCATCCGCATACGCCTCGGTGATGCGGTTGAGGAACTGCGCACGAATGATGCAGCCACCGCGCCAGATCATGGCGATGTCGCCCTTCTTGATGTCCCAGCCGTACTGCTCCGCGCCGGCCACGATGGCGTCGAAGCCCTGGCTGTACGCCACGATCTTCGAGGCGTAGAGGGCGCGGCGCACGTCTTCGATGAAGGCGTCGGCGTCGTCGACCGTCCACGATTCGGCGGGTCCGGGCAGGGCGGAAGCCGCGGCGCGCTGTGCAGGCTTGGACGACAGGGAGCGCGCGAACACCGCCTCGGCGATGCCCGACACCGGAATGCCCAGGTCGAGCGCCGTCTGAACGGTCCAGACGCCGGTGCCCTTCGACCCCGCCTCGTCGAGGATCAGGTCGACGAGCGGCGTGCCGGTCGCGGCATCCGTCTGCTTGAGAACCTCTGCGGTGATCTCGATGAGGTAGCTCTCGAGCTCGCCCGTGTTCCACTCGGTGAACACGTCGGCGATCTCGGCGGGGGTCTTGCCCGTGCCGCGGCGGATGAGGTCGTAGGCCTCGGCGATGAGCTGCATGTCGGCGTATTCGATGCCGTTGTGGATCATCTTGACGAAGTGGCCGGCGCCGTCGGTGCCCACGTGGGTGACGCACGGCTCGTCGTCGACGACAGCGGCGATCGACTTGAGGATCGGCCCGAGGGTCTGCCACGCCTCGGCCGAGCCGCCCGGCATGATCGACGGGCCCTTGAGGGCGCCCTCTTCGCCACCGGAGATACCGGCGCCGACGAAGTTGATGCCGGTCTCGCGCACCGCCTTCTCTCGGCGGATGGTGTCAGTGAACAGCGCGTTGCCGCCGTCGACGATGATGTCCCCGGGCTCGAAGACCTTGACCAGCGCGTCGATTACCGCGTCGGTGCCCTTGCCGGCCTGGACCTTGATGATCGCGGCGCGCGGCTTCGTGAGCGATGCG
>JAODAY010000372.1 GCA_025463665.1 Microbacteriaceae bacterium | reverse complement strand
CGCGGCCGATGCGCAGCACCTGCACCATCTTCTCGCCGTCCATGTCGTAGCTCATGGTGACGTGGTGCAGCACCGCGCCGTTGCCGAGACGCTTCTGCGCGGCCCCGCCGATCTTGCCAGTCGGGCTCGTGATGTCGTTGAGGGGCTGGTAGGTCGCCTCGATGCCGAGCGACTTGAGGGCGACAATGACCCACTCGTCGAGGAAAGCGTAGGAATCGGCGAAGCTCATGCCGTGCACGAGCTCGGCCGGGGCGTAGATCGAGTAGGTGATGACCGAGCCGGCCTCCATGAACATGGCGCCTCCCCCGCTGATGCGGCGCACGATGTCGAAGCCGAACTTCGCGGCGTTCTCCGGATCGACCTCGTTCTTCACCGACTGGAAGCTGCCGAGCACGACCGCGGGCTGGTCCCACTCCCAGATGCGCAGGGTGGGTCCTCGGCGTCCGGCGCCGACCTCGTCGGCGAGCACCTGGTCGAGAGCCATCTGCAGAACGGGACGCTCCGACTTGCCGTGGATGAGCTGCCACTCGTAGTCGCGCCAGCTCGTCGCCCGCTGCATTGCGCGGCGGATCGTGGTCGCCACGGCCTCCGGCGAGAAGCCGAGCATCGTGGTGCTCTGGGGCAGGGCGCGCTGGATCGCCTGGGCGATGCTCACGGAGTCGCTGTCTGCTGGCAGCCCGTTCACGGCGGCGTTGATCGCTTCCAGGGCGCTGTCTGGCTCGAGGAAGAAGTCCCCCGCGAGCCGGAAGTCGGAGATACGGTTATCGACGATCTCGAGATCGACTACGACCAGTTTTCCGCCTGGCACCTTGAATTCGCCGTGCATTGTGGGCACCTTTCCTCGTGAGTACGTTGGAATCCTAATCGCGGGCGCGTTGCGGGTGCGGCCGCGCCGTGCCAGCCACCGCGGACGCGGGCGTCAGTTTCCCGGCTGCGGAAGACGCGAGCGGATCCACGTGATGAGGTCGGCGGTGATCTCGATCTTCGCCGTCTCGTTGAAGATCTCGTGGCGGGCGCCCTCGTAGACGACGACCTGCACGTCGGTCAGCCCTCCCCGGCGGATGTAACTCTCGGCGAGAGTGCGCACGCTGCGCTCGCCCCCGAGGGTGTCTTCCTCGCCGATCATGATGAGCAGGGGAATCTCGGCCGGAAGCGGCTTCGCGACGCGGCCGAACAGCCGCAGGCCGTCGGCGAGGCCGAAGAGCTTGAGAGCGTCGGCGTAGAAGGTGAGCGGGTCATCGACGAATTCCTGCGAGACGGTGGCGTCGCTGCTGAGCCACTCGAACCCGGTCGTGCCGAGGGCCATGTGCCTCTTATTGAGATTGCCCGAGTTCATATGCCGCGGCGAGCGGTGTGCCGTGCCGGTGAACACCACAGCGGCGAAGTCGCCCGCGTGCTCGTTGATAAGCCGCTGGCCGAGGAGCGATCCCCAGGAGTGGCCGAGGAAGACGACAGGAACGCCGGGGTGGTCGGCCTCGATGATGCCGGTCAGCTGGTGCAGGTCGTCGACGACCGCGCGATGCCCGCCCTCGCCGAGCCGACCGAGCCTGGCGTGGTCGCCGCCGTGCTGCTCGAGCCCGGTGGCGCCGTGTCCGCGGTGGTCGTCGGCGTAGACGGTGATGTTGTTGGCGACGAGGGCCTGGGCGAGTTCCTCGTAGCGCCGGGCGTGGTCACCGAGCCCGTGCGCGAGCTGCAGCACCGCTACGGGCTTCGCCGCGTTCCACACGTAGTAGTGAATGGTGACTCCGCGGGCATCCACGAACGAATGGTCGCGTCGCGCTGCCGTGAATGTGGGCACGATAGGCCTCCTCGTTGGGGCAATAGTACCGAGTGCGGGTCTTCTCAGCCGACGAGCATGCCGTCGACTTCGGCCCGTGTCGGGAGCCCGTCGCGGGCGCCCACGGCCCGGGTCGAGAGCGCGCCGGTCGCCGAGGCGAAGACGAGCGCCTCACGCAGCGGCTGGCCCTCGGCGAGGGCTGCCGCAAGGGCGCCGTTGAAGGAGTCTCCCGCCCCCGTCGTGTCGACGGGGCGAGCGGGGAATGCCGGTTCGTGGTGC
The DNA here is from genome assembly GCA_025463665.1 of Microbacteriaceae bacterium. GTDB lineage: Bacteria > Actinomycetota > Actinomycetes > Actinomycetales > Microbacteriaceae > Conyzicola. Next base: position 4,658 of record JAODAY010000372.1, on the reverse strand, counting down.
CGTGCTTCACCCGCCTCGAACAGCTCGGAGCCGTCGCCGCCGCGCGTCACGATGACCGCTCCGACGCCCTCCGCGAGCAACGCTTCGGCGGTGCCGTCCCTGAGTGCCGCGAGCTCGGTCTCGTTCGGCGTGATGATGGTCACGAGCTCGAGCAGTTCGCGCGGCAGCGGTTCGGCCGGCACCGGCGCCGGGTTGAGAATGAAGGTCCATGCGTTGTCGCGTGCGATGCGCGCCCACGCGGTGACGGCATCGAGCGGCACCTCGAGGCAGGCGAGCACCACGGCGGCAGTTCCGGTGAATCGCGCGGCGATGGCCGCGGCATCCGCTGGCCGCATTTCGGCGTTCGCACCGGGGTTCACGATGATCGCGTTCTCGCCGCGCTCGTCGATGACTACGGCCGCGACGCCCGTCGGCTCCTCGACCCGCGTGACGTTGTCGAGCCCGACACCGTCGGCCGCGAGGGCCGCGATGGCCTGGTCGCCCAGGTCGTCGGTGCCGACGGATGCCACGAACTGCACATTCGCGCCGATCCTCGCCGCGGCTGCCGCCTGGTTCGCGCCCTTGCCGCCCGGCACGATGCGAAAGCTCTCGGCCGACACCGTCTGACCGGGTTGCGGGATCTGCGCGAGCCCCGTGAAGAGCAGGTCCATGTTGACGGAGCCGACGACGATGACGGGGGCAGCAGGCGGCACGGCGATGTCTGTCATGTACGCGATTATGCCCGAAACTCGCGGCCTTCGGGCATTTACTTAGCAAGGCTAATTGTCTAGACTAAGCAATATATGTCACACGTCCTGGGTCACGAGTTGCGGGTCACCCTGCTGCGCCTTGCCCGCCGGGTGCGGGCGGAACGAGCGGACGACGCGATGAGCGATGCGCGGCTCTCGGTGCTGTTCGCGCTGTTCAATGAGGGCGCGCAGACGCTCGGCTCGCTCAGCGAGCACGAGCGCGTCACACCCCCGTCGATGAACCGCACCATCAATTCGCTCGTCGAGTCGGGGATCGTCACGCGCGTGAGCGACGCGAGCGACGGGCGCAAGGTGACCATCGACCTCTCGCCCGAGGGCCGCCGCCTCGTGAAGGAGACCCGCCGCAAGCGCGACGCGTGGTTCGCCAGCCGGCTCGCCTCGCTGAACCCCGATGAACGCGCTGCCCTCGACGCCGCCGCCCCGATCCTGCGGAGGCTCGCCGACCAGTGAGTGCCATGTTCCGGTCGCTGAGCGGCGTGAATTACCGCCTCTGGTTCGCCGGGGCCCTCGTCTCGAACGTCGGCACGTGGATGCAGCGCACGGCCCAGGACTGGATCGTGCTGACGATGCTGACCGACAACGACGCCGTCGCCGTCGGCATCACCATGGCGCTGCAGATGGGCCCGCAGCTCCTGCTGGTGCCATGGTCCGGCCTCATCGCCGACCGGTTCGACCGGCGCAGGCTGCTCATGCTCACGCAGACGCTTATGGCGGTGCTCGGCCTCGCGCTCGGCGCGATGCTGCTGTTCGACGTGGCCGAGCTTTGGCACGTCTACGGTTTCGCCCTCGCCCTCGGCGTCGTGTCGGCGATCGACGCCCCGGCGAGGCAGGCGTTCGTCTCTGAGCTCGTGTCGGAGCGCGACCTGCCCAACGCGGTCGCGCTCAACTCCGCCTCGTTCAACGCGGCCCGCCTCATCGGACCCGCTGCGGCAGGCCTCCTCACCGTCGCCGTGGGTGCCGGCTGGGTATTCCTGATCAACGGCGCGACATTCGGGGCGACCCTGCTCTCGCTTGCGATGCTGCGGCAGGGCAAGCTGCGCGCGGCGGTGCGCGCGCCACGGGCGAGGGGCCAGCTGCTTGAGGGATTCCGCTACGTCGCCGACCGGCCGGACATCATCGCCATCATGGTGGCCATCTTTCTCGTCGGCACCTTCGGCCTCAACTTCGCCATCTTCACCGCCACCATGGCCCGGGTCGAGTTCGACCACGGCGCGGGCGAGTTCGGGCTGCTGTCGTCAGTGCTCGCCATCGGATCGGTCACCGGGGCACTCGTCTCCGCTCGCACCGACCGGCCGCGCAAGCGGGTCGTCTACATCGCGGCCGCCGCGTTCGGGGTGGCGTGCCTCATCTCGGCGGTGATGCCGACCTTCACCACCTTCGCGATCTCGCTCGTTCTCGTCGGGTATTCGTCGATCACCTTCATGACGACGGCGAACAGCTACGTGCAGACGACGACCGACCCGACGATGCGCGGGCGGGTGATGGCCCTGTACATGGCGATATTCGTCGGCGGCACCCCGATCGGCGCCCCGATCGTGGGCTGGGTCGCCAACGAGTTCGGTCCGCGCTGGGCGATCGGCGTGGGCGCGGCCTCCGGTCTCGCCGCGGCGATCGCCGGGGTCGTCTGGATGATCGTGTCGAACGACCTGAGGCTGCGCCGACACCCGAGCCGCGGCATCCGTCTCATGATCACCCACTCGGTGACGCCGCGCGAAGAGGCCGAGGAGGACCTCGCCGTGGACGAGTCAGTGGCCAGGCGCGCGTGAACTGAACTGCACTATCGCTCACTCTTTACTTCTTGAGTGGGTCGTTGCCGAGTCGGCCCCGTCCGACGACTTCCGCCCGACCGCCTTGGACTCCTCGGTGTCGAGCCACTTCTCGATCTGCGATGCCGTCATGTTCACGGACTCGTGGAAGTCCTTCCAGACCTCGTCGATGCCCTCCGTGGTTTTCGTCAAGGGGTAACGCTTGCCCGCTTCGGATGGCGGGGCAAGCCCTTGCGCGGGCGGTCGAGGCGGGGAACGACCGCCTCACGCCTCCCGGGTGATCTCGACCTTCACGAAGAGCCGCGAGCCGTGGGCCCCGGCATAGACGCCGCGAAGCGGGGGAACGTCGTTGTAGTCGCGACCGCGCCCCACCATGACGTGGCGGTCGCCGATGTCGATGAGGTTGGTGGGGTCGAAGCCGCGCCATGTTCCGCAGAACCACTCGACCCAGGCGTGCGACTCTCCCGTGACCGTCTCGCCGATGGCGGCTGACGGCTTCGGGTGGAGGTAGCCCGAGACGTAGCGGGCGGGAATGCCGACAGACCTCAGGGCGCCGAGGGCTATGTGCGTGATGTCCTGGCAGACTCCCTTGCGTTCCGCCCACGCCTCGGCCGCGGTCGAGGTGACGGCGGTGACTCCCTGCATGTACTCCATAGAGTCGCCGATGGCCGTGCAGATCTCGAGGGCCGCGGCGCACGGCGACTCGGCTCGCGCGGCGATCTCCGCGGCGAGCGCCGCGACCTCCGCGGGCGGTGCGGTCCTGCGGGTCTGCTCCATCTGCTCGACGTACTGGGTCGCCGTCTCGGTCAACGCCTGGAGGGCCTCCCAGTCGAGGCTGTCGTCGTCGTGCGCCTGCGGCCGCACCTCGACCAGGCTCATCGCCGTGAGGGTGAGCTCCTTGTGCGGCGTGAGGATCTCGAACGACGACACCCTGGAACCCCAGTAGTCCACGTAGTTGTGCTGGCTCGAGATCGGCAGTATCTCTACGTGCGAGTAGAGCACCAACTGGTCGCTCGCACTCACGGGGAGCATGCGGGCCTCGTTGTAGGAGGCGGTGACGTCGCCGCCGTAGCGGAAACCTGTGACGTGCGTGATGCGGAGCCTGTTCACGACGTCTCACCCACCCAGCTCGGCGCGGAATTGGTCGGGAAGTAACGCTGGCGGATCGCCTCTGACGCCGCACTCGTCGCGGCCTGCACGTTGTCCATGTGGCGGGGCAACTCCTCGAGGATCGAGTCGATGGGTCGGTACTCCAGCTCGCTGCGAATCTGCCCGAGCAGTCGCTGTGCGGTGTCGGATACCCCGACGCGCTCGGAGCGCGGCTCGAGGTCGCGCATGCAGGCCTCGGCCCTCGTCACAGAGAACAGGATGCTACGGGGGAACAGTCGATCGAGCAGCAGGAATTCCGCCGCATTCTGGGCGCTCGGCACCCCGCGGTAGGTGCGGAGGTACGCCTCGTACGCGCCGCAACTGCGGAGAATTGTCGTCCACGATGGCCCGCTCGCCTCGGTGAGGGAACGAGTGGCGAGCAGGCGCGCCGTCATGTCCGCCCGCTCGAGGCTGCGGCCGAGGGTGAAGAACTGCCACGCTTCATCCCGGCTCGTGGCCGACTCGATGATGCCCACAGCGAGGGCGCTGCGCTCGCGCACCCAGCCGAAGAACTCGTGCACCTTGTCGCTCGAGACCTTGCGTGGCATCCGTGCCCTCGTCGTGTTGAGGCACTCCCACAACTCGGTCGACACGATCTCGCGGGCGCGGCGCGCGTTCTCCCGGGCGGCACCGAGCGAGTAGGCGATCGACGCCGGCTCGGAGCGGTCGACCGCGAGGATCGAGAGGACGTCCTGGCGCGTGAGAGTCGTGTCCTCCGACGCGTCGCTGCCCATGACGCTCAGCAGGGAGCGGCAGGCGAGGTCCTCCTCGATCCAGGGATCCTCGAGCAGCAGCTGGAGGTGCACGTCGAGGATGCGTGCGGTGCCGTCGGAGCGCTCGATGTAGCGCCCGATCCAGAACAGGCTCTCGGCGATGCGGCTCAGCATGATGTGCCTCCTTCTGCGCTGGTTGAGTAGGGCGCTCTGGCGCCCGTATCGAAACCCCTCGCCGAATCGGTTTCGATACGCGTGCTCGTTCCTCGCTCGCTACTCAA
>JAODAY010000256.1 GCA_025463665.1 Microbacteriaceae bacterium | reverse complement strand
CCGGGACTTTGACTTCTTGTTGCGGGGACAGGATTTGAACCTGCGACCTCTGGGTTATGAGCCCAGCGAGCTACCGAACTGCTCCACCCCGCGCCGCTGAAACAAGTCTACCCCGTTCGCCGCACGTCGCCGACCAGCCGCCAGTGCGGCCGCCGCGTTAACGCACAATTCCCGGCCTCTTACGAGACCGGGAATTGTGTTTCTGTTGCGGGGACAGGATTTGAACCTGCGACCTCTGGGTTATGAGCCCAGCGAGCTACCGAACTGCTCCACCCCGCGCCGCCAGATCAACAGTAGCACGGCTTCGGAGGGTCCCGTTTCACCCGAGAGGCTTCACCGCCGCCAGGCTGAGCGCGAGCGGGAGCCATTTTTCGCGCGGCCAGCGGTACATGCGGTCCCCACCGACCTCGAGCGGCGCGAACATCTTCCACGGCACCTCGTAGTGCTCGTGCAGAAACTCCAGGCGCAATCCAGCGTCGAGCAGCGAGCCGACGATAGCGCCGAGGGAATGCGACCACTCAAAGGTGCGCGTGTGTTCGAGCCGGGCGTCTTCGACCGCGTAGTCGCGATCGGCGTCGACGACCACAGGAACGCCCTCCGAGTCGTACGGGTACGCGAAGGTCGGCAGCTCGCCGCCGCTCTCGTCGAAGACCAGGGCCGACGGATGCCCGTCGGCAAAGTAAAGCGAGCCTCCCGGTTTCAGATACCACTCGATGATGCGTGCCCACTCGGTCAGGTCGGGCAGCCACCCGACAGTCCCCCATGTCGTGTAGACGACATCGAAGGAGCCGGGCTGCGGCAGCACGTGTCGAGCGTCGTAGATGTTGGCGATGACGAAGCGTGCCCGCTCGGCGAGCCCGACCTCGCTCGCCAAGGCGCGCGCGGCGCGGATCGCGGGCGTGGAGAAATCGATGCCCACAACGTCGGCGCCGCGCTGCGCGAGCACGAGCGTGTCGGCGCCGAAGTGGCACTGCAGGTGCAGCACCCGCTTGCCGTCGAGGCCCCCGGCCAGCAGGCCCGCGAGTTCCCGCTCTTCGATCGGGTACAACTCGCCGCGCCCGGCGCGCAGCTTCGACTGATCATAGAACTCACTCGCCACGTGCAGCGGGACGCGCTCGTCCCACTGCACGCGGTTCGCTTCCAGCCATTCGCCGGAGCCGAGTTCCACCATTCCTACTGGCCAGCGGCGATGGCCCGGGTGAGTGCGTCGGTGAGGCGGGCGTCTGCCTCGGCCGCTGCGACCAGGTCATTGTTGCGGTAGGCGGCCTCACGGTCGCTCAGCGCCGTTTCGGCGTCGGCGAGAGCAGACGCCAGATCGGTGCCGCCCGCGGCGGGCGGCACCTCCACGGGGGCGTCGGGCGCGGGTGCGTCGCCTCCGGCGCCCTCCTCCGGTGTCGGAGTCACAACCGTTCCGTCGTCACCCGCGGCCGCGCCGGAGTCGCCGCCGAACAGCGAGTCGAGCGCTTCGTCGAGCGTGTCCTCGAAGGCGATCTGGTCACCGAACGCGACGAGCACCTTGCGCAGCAGCGGGAAGCTCGTCCCACTCGTGGAGCGAACGTACACGGGCTGGACGTAGAGCAGTCCGCCGCCGACCGGCACCGTCAGCAGGTTGCCCTGCAGCACCTCGGTCTCACCGCGCTGCAGCAGCGCGAGCTGGTTGGCCACGACCGGGTCTGAGTTGAACTGGTTCTGCACCTGCCCCGGGCCGGGCACGGTGTCCTGACCCGGCAGGGTCAGCAGGGTCAGCTTGCCGTAGTCGGCCCCCGCATCGGAATTCGCCGCGAGGTAGCCGGTGAGGATGTTGCTGCTCGAGGTGGCCGCGGCCTTGGGGATGTAGGTGGAGTAAAGCGTGAACGCCGAGTCGTCGGTGCCCGGAACCTGCATCGTCAGGTAGTACGGCGGCTGGGTGGTCTGCGCGCTCGTCGACGAGGTCGGGTCCGGCGGGGTCACCCACTGGTCGTTGCCCGAGAAGAAGGTGTTCGCGTCGGTCACGTGGTACGAGCCGAGGATCGCACGTTGCACCTTGAACAGGTCGGAGGGGTAGCGCACATGGCTGAGCAGTTGCTCGCTCATGTCGTCCGCAGACTTGAGGCTCGTCGGGAAGATTTTCTGCCACGTCTTCAGCAGCGGGTCTTCGGTGTCCCAGGCGTAGAGCGTGACTTCACCGCTGTAGGCGTCGACCGTGGCCTTGACCGAGTTGCGGATGTAGTTGATGTCGTCTGCCGCGTAAGGGGGCGCCTGCGTGTTCGAGTCAGCGATGGTGCTGCTGAGCTGTTCGACCTGGGAGTACGGGTAGTCCGACGTCGTCGTGTAGCCGTCCACGATCCAGACGACCTTGCCATCGACGACGGCCGGATAGCTGTCGGTGTCGAGGGTGAGGTACGGCGCCACCTTCTGCACGCGGTCGATGGGGTCCCGGTCGTACAGGATCTGCGACTCGCTGGTCACCGCGTCTGAGAGGAAGATCTGCTCCGACTGGAACTTGATGGCGTAGATGAGCTTCGCGAAGATGTTGTCGAGCTTCGGTCCGCCGTCGCCCTCGAAGGTCGTCGTGGTGTTCGACGCTTCCGCGTCGTCGCCTGCGGGGTAGTCGAGCTCGATGTCCTTGTCGCCGTTGGGCGCTCCGACGATGGAGTAGGTCGGCGATTCCTCACCGAAGTAGATGCGCGGTTCGAACTCGCCGAGTGCACCGGTGCTCGGGATGCCTGCCTGCAGGAACACGGGCTGGCCGTCGCTCGTGCGCTGGTTGCCGAAGGCGGCAACCACTCCATACCCGTGGGTGTAGACGAAGGCGTTGCTGTAGGCGGTCTGCGAGTCGCCGAGGCCCTCCTGGTCGAGCTCACGCACGGCGATGACGGTGTCCTGAACGGCTCCGTCGATCGTGTAGCGGTCGACATCGAGGTGGGGAGCGAACTGGTAGTACTGCTTGAAGCGTTCGAGCTGGGCGAACGAGTCGGTGACGATGGCCGGGTCGATGATGCGGATGTTGGCAGTGGTTTCGGCGTCCTGGCGCAAGGCGCCCGCCGCGGCATCCGTCTCGGCGTTGTAGGGAACCTCTTCGACCTCGGCCACACCGTATGCGTCACGTGTGGCCTCGATGCTGCGGTCGATGTACTTCGACTCGAGGGTGCGCTGGCTCGGCTGCACCTGGAAGCGCTGCACGATCCACGGGTACACGCCGCCGACGACGATGCTCGCCACGAGCAGCAGGGCCGTGCCGATGATCGGCAGGCGCCAGCGCTTGATGATCGCAGTCACGATAAACAGCACCGCGACGAGCGCGGCGATGATGGCAAGGATGGCGCGACCGGGGATGGTCGCGTTGACCTCGGTGTAGCCGGCACCCGTGTTGAGGTATCCGGCGCTCGCCTCGTTCAGGGTCGTGTACTGGTCGAGCCAGATGCTCACTGCCTGGAGCGCCACGTAGATGGCAGCGGTGACGGCGAGCTGCACGCGTGCGGACTTCGAGATGCGCACCTCGCGCCCGGTGACGCGCAGGGCACCATAGAGGTACGACGTTGCTACGGCGCCGATGCCGGCGATGAGCACGACCGCGCTGGCGTAGGCGAGCACCCCTTGGTAGAACGGCAGCTCGAAGACGTAGAAGGAGATGTCGAGGCCGAACTGCGGGTCGGTCTGGCCGAACGAGGTGCGGTTGAAGTACTGCAGCACGACGGGCCAGCGCGTTGCCGCCGAGACGCCGGTGAAGAGCCCGAGAACCGCGGGAATGCCGAACATCGCGAGACGGCGCAGCGGCTCGATGACCTGCTGGTAGCGGTCGAGCTGCGAGTTGAGCTTGGCGTACACCGGTCGCGCGCGGAAGGCGATCTCGATGCTGGCCCAGACGGGAACGGCCATGGCCAGGAAACCGACGATGAACATGACGACCGTCGCGATCCACTGCGTCGTGAGCACGTTGAGGAAGTCGAGCTGGTCGAACCACAGAACATCGGTGTAGAGGTTCGCGACGATGAAGAAGACCACGACTAAGACGGCGATGATCGCTGCGGTTATGGCGAGTGCGGTTCTCGTCTTGCTGGCGGGGGGATTTGCTGTGGAAGTCAAGCGACGGCTCCTGGCTTAGTTGTCGGTCAAGGCCATCTTAACGGTGCATGCTGCGAGTAATGCTTCGGGTTCGCCGAGGGCGATGAACGGATGCCGCGCGCGCCGCTATTCCGCTGTGCAGCGCGGGAGGGAATCCGTCGATTCGCCGCCCGCGACGGCCTCCACTGCCGCGAGGGAATCGTCGAGATTCTCCACCGAAAACACCTCCAGGCCCTCGGGAATGTGCCCGACGACCTCGTCGCAGTTGGCCGCGGGGGCGAGGAAGTAGTCGGCGCCCGACCGGACAGCTCCGTACAGCTTCTGCTGGATGCCGCCGATGGGCCCGATCGCGCCGCCGCCGGAAATGGTTCCGGTCCCGGCGAAGGACTCTCCCCCGGTGAGCTCTCCCGGCGTCAGCTTGTCGATGATGCCGAGTGCGAACATCTGACCGGCGCTCGGGCCTCCCACGTTCTCGAGCTGAATAGTCACGTCGATGGGGAACTCGAAGATGCCCCTGATGGTGATACCGACGACGGGCCGGGGCGCGGATCCTCCGCTTGACACGGGGGTCACGTCGACGCTGAGCGTCTCGCCATCACGCACGACGTCCACCGTCGCCGGCGCCTCGGTGCCGTTCGCCGCGATCGCCTGCTGCAGCCCGGTGACGTCGGCGAACGTCTCGCCGTTGACGCTCACGATCTCGTCGCCGGCGAGCAGCGCGCCGTCGGCGGGGGCGTCGTCGGCTACCGTGACGACCTCGAGGATCGTGCTGAAGTCGTAGTCGAGTTCGCTCAGCGCGGCGGCGATCGCCTCCTGCTGCGAGTTCTGCATGTCGACCTTGCTCTGCTCCTGGCTCTGCTTGAAGCTCACACCTTCCGGGTAGACGCTCTCGAGGGGCACGACCGCCTTGCTCGGATCAAACCACGCCGTCGCCACCTGGAACCAGTTGAGCCGGTTCTCCCGGTTGCCTTTGATCGAGACGGTCAGCATCGAGAGCGACCCGCCCGTCGGGTAGGTCTGCGCGTCGGCGATCTCGATGAGCGGAACGCTCGCATCGTCGACCTCCACCTCGCCGAGAGTGTCGAAGACGGGGCCCGGCTGCTCGATGACGTAGGGAGACGGCACCAGAGAGACGACCAGGGTGACAATGAGCGCGAACAGGATGAGCGCCCGACCGATCGTCGAACGCCGCGACCGCCGCGGTCGCGCTGGCTGGTTCGAATCGGCGAAAAGCGCCACCGGGTTCCTTTATTCGTTTCGGGCTGGGGGTGTGGGCGGCTGAACAAGGGTGCTGTTCGCCACGGGCGCACAGCCAGAAGAACCACCCTAGGTGAAAAGCCTTTCCCCCCGACGTGCAGCGGCTAGCGTAGTTTGCATGGCTGAAGATTCTCGGGAAAACCCCGAAGAGGAATTCCGCGAGATGCTGAGTGCATTCCTCGCCGGCAACTCCGACCTTGACCCGAACAAGCTCGCCGGCGCCGCCGGTCTACCGAACGACCCCGAGCTGGTGAAGCAGCTGATCAGTCAGCTGCAGAACGCGCTCCAGTCCAGTTCTGAGGGCATCAACTGGGATCTGGCGCTCGAACAGGCCACCAAGCTCGCCGGCACATCGACGATCGTCTCCCTCCCGGCGGAGAGGTCGCAGCTCGAACAGGCCTTCCACGTGGCATCCCTCTGGCTCGCCGAGGCAACCGACATCTCAGAACTCACCGTCGACCCGAAGCTCATGAGCCGCACCGAGTGGGTCACCGCGACGATGCCCGTCTGGACGCAGCTCGCAGAGCCCGTCGCGCTGAGCATCGCCGACTCGCTCACCGAGGTGCTCACCGAGCAGGCCCCCGAAGAGATGGCGCACATGCTCGAGGGCGCGAGCCAGCTCATGCGCAACGTCGGCGGCACCCTCTTCGCGATGCAGCTCGGCCACGTCGTCGGCCAGCTCGCGAGCGAGGTCGTCTCCGGGGGTGACATCGGCATTCCGCTTCTCGGATCGCTCGGCGAGCGAGACACCCAGGCCGCCATGCTCCCCCAGAACGTGGCCGCCTTCGCGGCGGGCCTCGATGTGCCGATCGACCAGGTGCAGCTGTACCTCGCGGTTCGCGAGCTCGCGCATGCCCGCCTATTCCGCCATGCCAAGTGGCTCCGGTTGCAGCTCATGACCTCCATCACCGAATTCGCCCACGGCATCCGCATAGATACCGCCCCGCTCGAAGAGCTCGCCGCGGAATTCGACCCGTCGAACCCAGAAGAACTGCGCGCCGCGATGACCAGCGGCGCCCTGATCCCGCCGAAGTCGGAAGACCAGCTGGCGGCACTTGCTCGGCTGGAGACGATGCTCGCCCTCATCGAGGGCTGGGTCGATGTCGTCACCGCGCAGGCGACTACGCGACTGCCGAGCACCGCCGCCATCGCCGAGACCGTGCGACGCCGTCGCGCCTCCGGCGGACCGGCGGAGTCGGCGTTCGCGACGCTGGTCGGCCTCGAGTTGCGCCCCCGTCGACTGCGGGAGGCTGCCGCGATGTGGCAGCAGGTCACCGACGCCGTTGGGTCGACTGCGAGGGA
>JAODAY010000365.1 GCA_025463665.1 Microbacteriaceae bacterium | reverse complement strand
CCACCTACACCGCCGCCCTGCACCTCATGCGCACCGGAGCGGCCGGTGTTCTCGTCGGCTTCGGCGGCGGCGCGGCATCGACCACGCGCGCGAGCCTCGGCATCCACGCTCCGATGGCGACAGCGGTGGCGGATGTCGCGGGCGCACGCCGGGACTACATGGACGAGTCGGGCGGCCGTTACGTGCACGTCATCGCCGACGGCGGTCTCGGCACGAGCGGCGACATCGCCAAGGCCATCTCGGTCGGCGCCGACGCCGTCATGCTCGGCAGCACCCTCGCCCGCGCGACCGACGCCCCCGGCGGCGGCTACCACTGGGGAGCCGAGGCTCACCACTCCGAGCTGCCACGCGGAAACCGCGTCGAGGTAGGCACACTTGCGCCGCTGGAGGAAATTCTCTTCGGACCGTCGACAGTCGCCGACGGCCGCGTTAACTTGATGGGAGCGCTTCGTCGCTCCATGGCAACGACCGGATACTCAGACCTTAAGGAATTCCAGCGAGTAGAGGTTGTACTCGCGCCCTACCAACAAAGTTAGCGAGGACTCAGATGGCCCAGCTCAAGACAGTCACCCGTTCGTCGAAGCTCGGGCCGGAGGAGCGTGCCCTGGCCATCGAAACCTTGAAGACGAAAGAGCTCGACATCCTGGTGGTGGGCGGCGGAATCGTCGGCACCGGAGCCGCGCTCGACGCGGTGACCCGGGGTCTCAGCGTGGGCATGGTGGAGGCCAGGGACTGGTCGTCGGGAACCAGCAGCCGGTCGTCGAAACTCGTGCACGGCGGCATCCGTTATCTGGAACAGCTCGATTTTCGGCTTGTGCGCGAGGCGCTCACTGAACGCGGCCTCCTGCTGCAGCGCATCGCGCCGCACCTCGTCAAGCCGGTGCGTTTTCTCTACCCGCTGACGAAACCCGTGTTCGAGCGCGTGTACATCGGCGCCGGGATGCTGCTCTACGACATCTTCAGCTACACCGGCGGGCGGCCGCCCGGGGTTCCGCACCACCGTCACCTGAGCAAGCGGCAACTGCTGCGCGCGGCGCCGAGCCTCGCCAACGACGCCTTCATCGGCGGAATCACCTACTACGACGCGCAGGTCGATGACGCCCGCTATGTCGCGAGCCTCGCCCGAACGTCGTCGTTCTACGGTGCACATGTCGCGTCGCGCGTGCGCGTCGAGGGGTTCCTCAAGGTCGGGCAGCGTGTCGTCGGCGTGACCGCGCACGACCTGGAGACGGGCGAACGATTCGAGATCAAGGCGCGCCAGGTGGTCAACGCGACGGGCGTGTGGACGGATGACACGCAGTCGATGGTCGGCGAACGCGGCCAGTTCAAGGTGCGGGCGTCGAAGGGCGTTCACCTCGTCGTGCCGCGCGACAGGTTCCAGTCCACCCTCGGTTTGCTGCTGCGCACGGAGAAGAGCGTGCTGTTCGTCATACCGTGGGGTCGCCACTGGCTCATCGGCACGACCGACACCGACTGGCACCTCGACAAGGCCCACCCCGCGGCGACGGCCGCCGACATCGACTACATCCTCGAGCACGTCAACAAGGTTCTCGCCGTCAAGCTCACGCGCGACGACGTCGAGGGCGTCTTCGCCGGGCTCCGCCCGCTGCTCGCGGGAGAGAGCGAGCAGACCTCCAAGCTCAGCCGGGAGCACGTCGTGGCGCACTCCGTTCCCGGACTCGTCGTCGTGGCCGGCGGCAAGTGGACCACGTACCGCATCATGGCCAAGGACGCCATCGACGCCGCGGCATCCGCGCTCGACGGCAAGGTACCCGCTTCGACGACACAGGACATCGCGCTGCTCGGCGCGGAGGGCTACCAGGCCGCGTGGAACAAGCGCGCGAAGATCGCCCGGGCGTTCGGGGTGCACAAGGTGCGCATCGAGCATCTCCTGAACCGCTACGGCGTGCTGACCGACGAGTTGCTCGACCTCATTCGTGAGCGCCCGGAACTGCTCGACCCGCTGCCCGGCGCCGACGACTACATCGGCGCGGAGGTCGTGTACGCCGCGACGCACGAGGGCGCACTGCACCTCGAAGACGTGCTCGCGCGCCGCACCCGCATCTCGATCGAGGCGTGGGACCGCGGCGTATCGGCGGCGCCCGTCGCCGGCGCGCTCATGGGCGAGGCTCTCGGCTGGGCCCAGGAACGCATCGACAACGAGGTGGGCAACTACCTCAAGCGCGTCGCGGCCGAGCTGGAGAGCCAGGTGCAGCCCGACGACGAGTCGGCAGACCGCGTGCGCCTGGGGGCGCCGGACATCATCGCGGCGAGCTGACGCGGGGCGGGTGGCGCGCGGCGGTTGGCTGCCGCACGCCACAGTCCCTTAGCTGCGGCGCTGTCGTTTCGGCGCGCTGCTGCCGGTTGAGCGACAGCGGCTCGCCGATCGGGCAGCGCTCGCCGGGGCGTTCGGCGGGGTGCGTGCCCACGCCGCGCCGCTCTACCGGGCGGCGACCAGACCGTGGCTGGTCAGACGCTCGGCGAGGCGGACGGGCTTGAGTGCAACGTCCCAGTCCCAACGCGCGACGGAACGAACAAGTCGCCGAAGTCGGTCTTCTCGCAGCTTTTCCGCCCAAACCACCTCTTCTGGTAGGTGCCCGCGCGAGTAGGTGCGGCCGTTGTACTTCACCTTGCCGTCGAACTCCCCGACGAGTGAGAATTCGGGCCAGAAGAAGTCGGCGTATCCGACGAGTCCATGGGCGTCGAAGAATGGCACCTGCAGCTGTGGCGGGGGAAACCCCAGCAAGTGCATGTGCGCACGACTGAGCGACTCGCCCACCGAGCCGGACAGCCCGTCGCCGAACGCGAGGGCGAGCCGGGCTCGAGCCATGCCCGGGCGCGGCTCGAGCGACTCGCTGAGCGCGCCGAGCCCCTCCTTGGTCACGGCAGCCACACCGACGGCATGTCGAAACTCTCCGGCCCGCGGGACACGAAGCGCATCGTCGAGCATGCATACCGCCCGCTGGAAGCTGGAGCGAGCGCTCAGATCGACCACGGTGCGGCCGAGGGTCGTGATGGTCACGTCGTTCATCGTCACGGCACGGTCGTCGAAGGGCGCCCCACGACGGTGAACCCCGGTGCTCGAGCGCCCGCCGGTCGCTTTCGGCCCCAATACCTGCACGGTGCTCGGCCAGGGGCCGAGGGTCGGCAGTCGCCACAGGGCTGCGGCGGAGTCCGACTCGAATTGGGTGCCGAGCCTGACGACCGCGGCGGCGGCATATACGCGAGCGCGGTACTGACCATCGGAGGTCAGGGACTTCCAGCGCTCCGCGGGGAGATAGACGCCAGTGCGGATGCGGACCAGTTCCCCGGCGCGAACGCGGCGGGCGAGGGAACGCTCGGTGCCGACGAGTCTGGCCTGCCGGGCGAACTCAAACTGTGGGGCTGTGACATCGCGCATGGTTCATGATCCGACCCCTTCGACGTAGGGGGAGGGAGAGCCGCGTCATCCGTTGACGGGAGCGTTGAGGGCGAAAGGGGGAGGAGAGGCGCTCGCCATCCGCCCGCCCGGGCGGATGGCGCTCGACCGCGCTGGTCGATCGGCGTGCCGCTGCCGGTCAACAGGCAGCCGCCCGCCGATAGAACAGCGCCACGCCGATCCCACAGCGGCCGGGGCGCGCGTTCGGGCGCCAGCGGCGCACCCGCGGCGGTGCACGTGCGGCACCCGCGCAGCGAGGCTCCGGTAGAATCGGCGCACTGCCCGAAATCGCTGAAGGAGCTGCTCATGGTCGACGTTCGGCGGGTCAAACTCCCCGGTGTGGGCGTTCTGCACACCTTCGTCACAGACGACGGCGGCAAGGTCGGCGTCATCACGCACCGCTCGGGGCACAGCGACCTCATCACATTCGCCGACGCCCAGGACGGGGCGGACGCCAGCAAGGTGTCGCTGCGGCTCGACGAGGACGAGGCGCACACCCTCGCGGAACTCCTCGGTGGAACCCGCATCACCGAGTCGCTCTCGAGCCTCGACCAGATTCCGGGACTGTCGATCGACTGGTTCACCGTCGACTACGAGGACCACATCGCGGGCCAGGAACTCGGCAACCTCGCCAGCAGGGGAGTCGTCGGCCTCACCGTCGTGGCCGTCGTTCGCGGCGAGTCGGCCAACCCCGCCCCGGCGGACGACTTCAAGGTCTTCCCCGGAGACACCCTCGTCGTCGCGGGTTCACCCGAGAAGGTGGCAAAAGCGTTCGCGTTCTACAGAACCGGTGAGTTCAAGGCAAAGACGCCGGTAAATTCCCCGCCAGGGGGCTAGCGTGCACATCGGCGAAGAGCTCGTCACGCTGGGCATCCTGTTCGTCATCTCCTACATTCTGGGCAGGCTCGGCAAGCGCATCGGGTTGCCCGCCATCCCCATCTACATGCTCGTCGGGCTCATCGCGAGCCCGCACTTCCACCTGTTCCCGCTGAGTTTCGAGTCGGCAGACGTCGAACTCATCGCCGTGTTCGGGCTCATATTCCTCCTGTTCAGTCTCGGGCTCGAGTTCGACCAGGACGAGTTCTACGGCAACGCCGGGAAGCTCCTGATCTCCGGCGGAACCCGCGTCGCGATCAACATGGTCGCCGGTTTCGTCCTCGGAATGTGGATCGGCTGGGGAACGCGCGAGGCGCTCATCATCGCCGGCATGACCGCGGCATCGTCGAGCGCGATCATCACCAAGCTGTTCATCGAGCTGCGGCGCCTCGCCAACCGCGAGACCCCGGTGATCCTCGGCATCATGGTGCTCGAAGACGTCTTCATCGCCATCTACCTCGCCATCGTCGCAGTCATCCTCGGCGGGGACGCCGACCCGTGGATTATCGCCGGCGAGCTCGCCGTCTCGTTCACGTTCCTGATTGTCATGTTCGTGGTCGCCCGGTTCGGCGGGCGAGTCGTCTCCCGGCTCATCCGCACCAAAGACGACGAGCTGTTCACTATCCTGTTCTTCGGCCTGGCGGTCGCGTTCGGTGGAATCGGCGAACTGCTCGGAGTCTCCGACGCGATCGGCGCCTTCCTCATCGGCCTCGTGCTCGGTGCCACGAGGTTCCGCTCCCGCATCGAGAACCTCGCGTTGCCGCTGCGCGACGTGTTCGGCGCGTTCTTCTTCTTGAACTTCGGGCTCGCGCTCGACCCGTCGACCTTCGGCTCCGTGCTGGTGCCGGTCGCCGTCGCCGTCGTCATGACGCTCGTCATCAACACCGCGGGCGGCCAGCTCATCGCCTGGCAGAACAAGCTCAGCCCGGCAGAGGGGCTCAACGTCAGCGCGATGCTGCAGAACCGCGGCGAGTTCGCGCTCATTCTCGCGACGCTCGCCGTGAGCGCGGGCCTTGACGAACGACTCACGCCCTTCGCCGGCCTCTACGTGCTCACCATGGCGATCATCGGACCGGTGCTCGCCGTGAACTCCGAGAAGATCGGCGCGCGGATCTTCCGCAGTAAGAAGCCGATCGCCCGGCAGGCGTCGCACGATCGCATGGCCGACGAGAACATCGCCCTCGTCGAGGCCGTGATGGCGGGGGCGCTCGTTCCCGCGGACGAGGACGACGACACCGACGACGAGACACCGACCCCGACGCCCGTCCGCGACAGGGTGGAGGTCGATCCCGTCATCGAGCAGGCCATGCTGCAGTCCGACGAACAACAGGGCGCACGAACCAGAGACCCGGAGTACTAAGACACTGATGTGGTCACTCGCCCGCCGCCCCCGTTGGATCGCCGCCCTCGTTCTATGCCTCGCCATCGCGGCGGCGTTCGCTGGCCTCGGCCAGTGGCAGCTCTCCAACGGCCTCGACAGGGGCGTGCCCGTCGACCCGCGGGCCGAGTCGATTGTGCCGCTCGAGGAGCTCGCGGGGCCGCAGCAGCCGCTCACGACCGAGTCGGCCGGTCGGCTGGTCAGTTTCGACGGCGCAGCGCTCGTGCCAGACGACTACGTGGTGCTCGAGGGGCGACTGCATGAGGGAGACGCCGGCTTCTGGCTCGTCGGACACCTGGTCGAGGAGACCGCTGAGGGCGAGGGCGCCTCGCTCGCCGTGGCACTCGGGTGGGCGCCTACGGAGAAGGCCGTGGCATCCGCGATTCGCGAACTCGACGACGGACCGCAGAACTGGAGCGGACGCTACTACCCGACGGAGTCGCCCCAGGAGGACGACTTCGAGAACGGCGCGATGAATTCGATGTCGACCGCCTCGCTCGTCAACTTGTGGACCGAGCCGCCGAACGGCGTCTACGCCGGCTACCTCGTGACGGATGACGCGGCGCCCGGTCTCACGGCGATCGACGCTCCCGCCCCGAGCACAGAGGTCTCGGTCAACTGGCTCAACGTCTTCTACGCCATCGAGTGGGCCGTGTTCGCCTTCTTCGCCGTCTTCCTGTGGTTCCGCCTCGTGCGTGACGCGTGGGAACGCGAGCAGGAGGAGGCCGAGGAACGGGCGCAGGAAGCCGCCATGCCGGAGCGCGTAAACTAGAGCAATGGCCCTCAAACCGAAGCTGTCCAACCTTCCCAGAATTCGGAACGCGCTTCGCCTCTACCGCGTCACCTCGATCGTCACCGGCGTCTTCCTGCTGCTGCTCGTGCTCATGATGGTGACCCGCTACGGCTTCGGTGTCGACATCGAGCTGAACGGCCCGTACGGCCTGCTCTGGCTCACGCCGAAGGACCTGATCACCGGCATCAACATCTCGACGGTCATCCTCATCATGCACGGCTGGTTCTACGTCGTGTACCTGTTCAGCGACTTCCAGCTGTGGAGCCTGATGCGCTGGCCGTTCTCGCGCTACCTGCTCCTCGCCGCAGGCGGTGTCATCCCCTTCCTCTCCTTCATCGTCGAGCGCCGTGTGCACGCGCAGACGGTGCAGCAGATTGCAGCCCTCCAACCAGCAGAGAATCTGGAGCCCACCCCATCAGTGAAGTAAATTCGACCGCGCAGCGGCCGGTGCTCGTCGTCGACTTCGGCGCGCAGTACGCCCAACTCATCGCGCGCCGCGTGCGCGAGGCCAACGTCTACTCGGAAATCGTGCCCCACACGATCACGGCGGCGGAGGTCGCAGCCATGAACCCGCTCGGCATCGTGCTGAGCGGCGGGCCGTCGAGCGTCTACGACGACGGTTCCCCCAGCCTCGACTCGGGGATCCTCCAGCTCGGTGTTCCCACCCTCGGCATCTGCTACGGCTTCCAGGTCATGGCGCAGCAGCTCGGCGGGGAAGTCGCGAACACCGGCCTGCGCGAGTACGGCTCGACCGCCGTGACGCTCTCGCCCGGTGCATCCACCCTGCTCGGAGACCAGCCGGCCGACCAGACCACCTGGATGAGCCACGGCGACTCGGTCTCCAAGGCGCCGGACGGCTTCACCGTTCTCGCCTCGAGCGCCTCCACCCCCGTCGCGGCGTTCGCGAGCGACGAGAAGAAGATGTACGGCGTGCAGTGGCACCCCGAGGTCAAGCACTCCGAGTTCGGCCAGCGCGTGCTCGAGAACTTCCTCCACGACGCGGCAGGCATACCCGCCGACTGGAACAGCGCGAACGTCATCGAGGAGCAGGTCGCCCGCATCCAGGAGCAGGTCGGCGACTCGCGCGTCATCGTCGGTCTCTCGGGCGGAGTCGACTCGGCCGTGGCCGCAGCGATCGTGCACAAGGCGATCGGCGACCAGCTCACCGCGATCTTCGTCGACCACGGCCTGCTGCGCCAGGACGAGCGCCGCCAGGTGGAGGAGGACTACGTGGCCTCCACCGGTGTGCGCCTCATCACGGTGGACGCCGTCGACCAGTTCCTCGACGCGCTCGCCGGGGTCACCGACCCGGAGCAGAAGCGCAAGATCATCGGGCGCGAGTTCATTCGCAGCTTCGAGGCGGCCGCCGAGGCGCTCGTGCTCGAGGCCAGGGGAGACGGCACCTCGATCGACTTCCTCGTGCAGGGCACCCTCTACCCCGACGTCGTCGAGAGCGGCGGCGGCAGCGGCACGGCCAACATCAAGAGCCACCACAATGTGGGCGGCCTGCCGGATGACATGCAGTTCAGGCTCGTGGAGCCGCTGCGCACCCTGTTCAAGGACGAGGTGCGCGCCATCGGCCGCGAGCTCGGCCTGCCCGAGGTCATCGTGTCGCGCCAGCCGTTTCCGGGGCCAGGCCTCGGCATCCGCATCGTGGGCGAGGTTACCCGTGAGCGTCTCGAGCTGCTCCGCACGGCGGACGCGATCGCGCGCGCCGAGCTGACCCACTCCGGGCTGGACCGCGACGTCTGGCAGTTCCCGGTGGTGCTGCTCGCCGACGTCCGTTCGGTGGGCGTGCAGGGGGACGGCCGGACCTACGGCCACCCGGTGGTGCTGCGCCCGGTGACCAGCGAGGACGCCATGACCGCGGACTGGGGTCGGCTGCCGTACGAGGTGCTCGAGAGGATGAGCACGCGGATCACCAACGAGGTCCGCGAGGTCAACCGGGTGGTTGTCGACATCACCAGTAAGCCGCCGGGCACGATCGAATGGGAGTGACCCTGCCGGTTCGGAGTTGGGGAGCGAGCCCGTGGCCGGGTCGGTGACCATCACCTACTGCACC
>JAODAY010000355.1 GCA_025463665.1 Microbacteriaceae bacterium | reverse complement strand
ATGCTGGTCTAATCGCCGGCGCCGTCACTCTTTCCGCGTGCGCGAACGTGGTGCGGAAAGTCCTCCTCGCCGATGCCGCCTCGCCCATAGAACGCCCCGAGAAACCGGCGCGCCTCGCCGATCAAGTCATCCGCGGACATTCGCTCCTCGTCCTGAGGATCGACGGCGCCTGCGGATGTCGCGGTGAGACGGCTCGCGGTGAAACCATAAGTCCCCTCGGCCGGGCCGTTGAGCCAGGCGAAGTCGTAGCTGAGACGCCCGCCGGGCTGCGTTCGTTCGCTGACGCGGAACAGTTCGTGATCGATGGAGAATTCGAGGTCGCCCATGTGAGGACCTTAGCTTCAGCCGCACAGCGGTGCAGCTCGTAGGGTCAGCGCCAGAATCCGGCCAGTCGCGCGGCGAGGGCTGTGCCCTGGCCGTAACCGGCGCGGGCCGCGGGCGGACGCAGAGACAGGTTCATCGCGTTGGCGCCGAACAAGTGCTCCGCGTTGCTGTCGGGGAAGATTGTCTCCACTTCGCTGCCGTGTGCGCGTAGTGCGTCGACCTGTGCCCCGAGATGCTCGCCCCACTCCAGCGGTTGCAGCGTTCTGCCGCCGAACGGCGACAGCACCAGCACCCGAGCGCAACCGGCCGCCAAGTCGGCGTTGTCGGCGTTCGACCGGTAGCCGCCGTCGATATACAGCGCGTCTCCGATTCTGTAGGGCCGGCCACTGGCACAGCTCGCGGCGACGGCGTCCGCCAGGGCGACTCCGCTGTCGCCATCGAACACCACGGGTTCACCGGTATGCGCTTCGACCGCCGTGATGAGCAGCATTCGCTGTGGCCAGCGCTGACCGGGCAGCCGTGAGGCGACCGTCGCGCGCCACTGTGCCTGCCAGGAGCCGTCCGACGCCGCAGCCAGGTCGAGTGCGGCCGCGCCCATCCTGCGGCGCATGTCAGCGGCGTCCTCAGCGGCCGCGATGATTCTGCCCAACCCCTCCAGGTGGTCCGTCACCGGCCTGCTCGAAACGCGTTCGGGTCCGGACCGGACCGGGTCGGTTCCCGGTGAGGAGTCAGCGGCAAGGATGGCGGCAAGCAGGTCGGCCAGCGGCGCGCCTGCTACCTGAGCGGCGGCCGTCGCGCCTGCTGACGTCCCGATGGTCAGGTCGGCTGTGGTGACGTCCAGACCGGAATCGAACAGGCCGGCAATGAGGCCGATCAGCCAGGCGTTGCCCGTGGATCCGCCGCCACCGAGTACCAGGGCCGTGCGGTAGTGGTGTTCGAATTCCCCGCTGGAGGTCGTCTGCGAGGTGTACTGAGATGGATGACTCATGGTCGTCGCTTTCTGAGAGTGCGTGCAGCGCTCCTCGCGACAACTAAGTCAGTCGCGCAATCGTGAACTTACAGGAGCGCCCGGAGTGGACATCGTCTGCATCGGACTCACCTCCTCGAATCGCGTCACGTTCGCCGGAAATCATAATGCGGGCCGCGCTCGGCCACCACTACCTGTTGCCCATGCCGCTTCCGACTGTGCCGGGGCTTTTTCGGATCTGAGACGATCCGCTCCTCCGAGACACTATTGGATATGAGGCGAACACAACAGACTGGCTTGTCGGGCGCCGATAGAGCCCGGCTGGAGGCCGCGCGGCGTGGGGATCAGGCGGCATTCGGCACGCTCTACGAGGCTCACGTTCGCGACGTCTACCGCTACGCGCTCCGGATGCTTCGCGAGGCGAGCGCTGCGGAGGACACAACGCAGGATGTCTTCGCGCTGGCCTGGGTGAAGCGCGCAGAGATTGCGATCGTGGATGTCTCGTTGTTGCCGTGGTTGCTCGTGACGACCCGCAACTTGTGCCTGAATCGGCTCAAACAGGCGGGTCGCACCGTTGAACTGGACGCACATGCCGAGACCGTGGATACGCGTGCGAGCCCGGAGGCTGCGCTCATCGATCGTCAACTCGCCGAGTCGATCCGGACCGCCGTCGAGCGGCTCTCCCCCAGCGATCAGGAACTCTACCGGCTCTGCCTCGTCGACGAGGTTCCCTACGGCGACGCCGCCGCCGCGCTCGGAACAACAACTGGCGCCGTGCGCAACCGGCTCATGCGGCTGCGCCGAACACTCCGTATTTCTCTGGCCACACACAACGAAGGACTGTCATGACCACCACGCTCGGCCCCACCGACGAACAGATCCGCGCGATGCGCCACAACATCATGACGCAGGTCGCCGACGACACCGTCCCGGTCCGTTCGTCACACTCGGCACCGCATCCGTCGCGACGCCGCCGCATCACGTTCGCTGCTGTCGGGGCCGCCGCCGCGGCCGCCGTGATCGTGGCCGGACTGATCATTCCGAGCGGCACCGACGCCCCGGCTGAAGCGGCCACGGCGCTCAGAGCCGCGGCCGATTTGGCGATCACCGCGTCGGATCCCATCGTCGGACCCGGCCAGTACCTCAAGATAGAAACGACCGCCGAATACACGATCGTCGGACAAACGAGCACTGGCGAGAAAGTTGCGTGGGTCGCTCCGCAAACGACCGCCGTCTTCAGGCCGGGCGACCCGGCGGCGGACTGGGTGATGGAACGGCACCAGCTGATTCCGACCCGGTTCTACGGCGACGAGGCGAAGGCCGCGGCCATGGAAGACTTCGCTTTCACGGGGAGGGACCCGCTCACCAATGGCATATTCCGGGCGAAAGATGGTGCCTTTTACGGCCCGGCCACGACGAAGGACTCTGGCGATGAGTTTCCTCGTGACCCCGAAGAGCTGTACGAGTACATCCGTGCGGGATACGCGGGTGGATCGAGTAATCCCGATGAAGACGCGTGGGTGCGCATAACAGACCTGCTCCGCACCGGCACCGTGCCCGCCGACCTCCGCTCAGCACTCTACGACGCTGCGGCGATGATCCCCGGCATGGAGATCCTCCCCGGTGGGGCGACACTCAACGGACGCACCGGAATCGCCATCGGCCGCGTGGAAAGCAGCCGCGACGCCCGCCAGGAGATCATCATCGCCCCGGAGACGGGCGACCTCATCGGAGAACGTACCGTGCGCACCACAGCCGGATACGGCGCCCCGGCCGGCACCATCTGGTCTGCAACCTCCGTCACCACCACCGTCGTCGACAGCACACCGTGATCCCGACCGTCGCGCGCATCAGGATGCCCGAGCGGGTCAGGATCGACCCGGCAGACATCGACCTCCCGCCCACCCAACCGATCGACATCACCGCCTGGCTGGAGCAGAACTGAATGCGCACCACGGAGCCGCCGCCCAGAAACTTCGGTCGGCGACTGGCGCTCAGTTGTGGAGACGGCTGGCTCCGCTAGGCGGCGTTCGGATTTGTTCCGGAGAGACGCACAAGATGTGCCGTTCGGGGCACTTCGAACGGGGAGTCCCGCGGCTCTTCTGATTCGACGAACAACTCATAGCGCCGCCCGGCGCTGTTCTTCGTGATCCAGGTCACGACCTCGGCAATTCCCTTGGCATCCGACAGAACCCATGCTTCGAGCTTCCAGCCGAAAGCGGGGGCGGGGCGCTCCCAGAAGTTGACGCGATAGGAGGGAACGTCGATGCGCTGCTCTGACTCGCAATGCACCGTCGGCCGGACTCTCATAGTTGTCAGAGTAGCCAGGTGTGCGATGCGGACAGAGCGTGCAGGCGCCCACTCACGTGGCTGGCGCACGTCCGTAGTCGGTGAAGCGCCTGTCGATGATCCAGCTGCCACCGGCGCCGACCACGAACGTGACGCCGGCCAGGGTCCACGCCAACCACAGCCCATCACTGTGACGCACGGCAAACGCAACCCAGATGATCGCGCCGAACACGAGCATGCCGAGGGCCACGACGCAGGGAATCGCGTTCCGACGCAGTCGGCCGGGGATCGGCGGAGCCGAGAATCGGAGAGAAATGCGATCCAACGCCATATTCAGGACGAGCGCCGCAGTCCACGCCAGGCCGGAGAAATCCGGCGGCAAGACAGCGGACACGATGACCGCACCTCCGAGCACTGCTCCCAAGGCCCAGTGGGACCCCTACTCGCCCGAGCCTCTCGTCGCCGCGGTCAACCGGCGCTGTCCGACCGGCATGCGCGTTCCACGCGGCGTGACACCGGCATGGGTTGCGATTGACAACCCGCAGGCGGCGCCGCCGCATTGGACAAAAGCAGAAGATGGAGAAGTCGACTCTTCGACCGACCAGTGATGTGGTGCACCCCCCCGGACTTGAACCGGGAACCCACTGATTAAGAGTCAGTTGCTCTGCCAATTGAGCTAGAGGTGCGAGGCGCTGAATTTTCCGCGCCGAGAAGCAAGATTAGCATGAGTTAAACGCACTCGTGACACAAGGAGAACCATGACAGCCGCAAGACTCGAAGTCGGGACGACAGCGCCCTCATTTACGCTCACCGACCAGAACGGTGCATCCGTTTCTCTCGCGGACTTCTCCGGCTCGAAGGTGATCGTCTACTTCTACCCGGCCGCGGGTACACCCGGGTGCACGACCCAGGCGTGTGATTTTCGCGACAACATCAACTCGCTTAAGTCGGCCGGGTACCAGGTGCTCGGCATCTCGAAGGACTCCCCCGCGGCGCTCGAGAAGTTCCGAGCAGAGCAGGGCCTGAACTTTCCCCTGCTGAGCGACGAGGACCTCGCCGTGCACAATGCCTACGGCGCATACGGCGAGAAGAACCTCTATGGCAAGGTCGTGACCGGAGTGCTGCGCTCGACCTTCGTGCTCGACGAGGAGGGCGTCATTGAGTTCGCCCTCTACAACGTGAAGGCGACCGGCCACGTCGCGAGCCTGCGCAAGAGGCTTGGCATCGACGTCGCACTAGCGTGACTAACGGGGGTCGTCGCGAATCGTCATCGCGGCGATCACCGGCTTGGTGAACAGCAGCACCATCACCGAAATTGCGGGAATGAGCAGGATCCAGCCGATGTCGGCGCGCGGCAGGATGCCTTGGAAGCTGCCGAGGGCAACGGCGGCGGTGAGCACCTGCACGACGATCGCCGCGCCGCGCGTCCAGGCGCGGCTGCGCAGAATGCCCACGGCAATTGCCGCGACCCACGCGGCGGCGATCGCCGTGATCACGGTGAGTGCGATGGCGCTCGCGTAGGAGTCGGGGCGGGCGACGAGCAGCTCGAGAATGAGCACGATAGTGATCACCGCGAGCGCCGCAGCTTCGAGGAAGACGAGGACGGCGAGCAGCAGCACGAGCGGGTGATGTCCAGGTCGCGTGGCGTCCGATTTGTCGAAATCGGCAACGATTGGCCCTCTGCTCACAGCTACATCCCATACAAAACCATTGATTTGCGTGTTCCAATATGAGAGTCTAT
>JAODAY010000332.1 GCA_025463665.1 Microbacteriaceae bacterium | reverse complement strand
GGGCGTGCAAGTCAAGCTTGTCGCAGTCCTCGTCGCTGATCACTGGAGAGTAGTCGGGCAGGTAGACGGCGGCGTCGAGTACGAAGAGACGGATGCCGCGGTCGTCGACAGACTGCAGGGCGTAGAGCCCATCGGCCCCCGCTATCTCGCGCAGGTCGAAGCTCGTGTGTGGCGCGAGTCCGTGCGGGGGAGTCGCGAAGGTCAGCGCGGCGTTCACGAGAGGAAATCCATGAGGGTGGGCTGAAGGGCGCGCGCGGTCACGGCGAGGGCCGCCTGGTAGCTCACCTCTTGAGCCTTGAGTTCGAGCACCGCCTGGCCGAGGTCGACGTCTTCGATCCTCGCCCGCTGTGCCTCGAGAGACACCGATTTGTCCACGTTGGCCGCCTCCGCCTTGATGACCTGCGCCTGCCTGGCGCCGACAGCGCCCTGCTGCCCGAGGATACTGCCCAAACGGCCGTCGATCTCGGTGAGCCTCGTCGAGACGTTCACACCGGAGCGCAGGTCCTTCACTATGGAGTCGACGAGAGCGAAGGCGGAGCCGCCGCCGACGCCGAATACGGCCGATCCGTCGGCATCGACCCGGACCGCGGTGTCGGTGCCGATGCGGCGCTCAACAGCGGAGCCGGTACCCGTGAATTCGAGGTCTGCGGAGAAGGCGACCCCCGCGTCTGAGTTGCCCGCGAAGACCGTGCGCCCCAGGTACTTGGTATTGGCGGTCGTCAGGAGTTCCGCCCGCAGGCCCTCCAGCTCGATGGCGATCGCTTCCTTCTGGCTGACAGACATCGCGCCGTCGTTGGCTCCCTGCACGGTGAGGTCACGCACCTTCGCCATGATGCCGGACGCGCTGCTCAGCGCAGTGTCGACAGTCGTGAGCCAGGCGTTTCCATCGTCGATGTTGCGGGCGAACTGCGTGGCCGCGCTCTGCTCGGAGCGCACGCGCATCGAATCGGCCGCGCCGGCCGGGTCGTCGGAGGGCCGGGCGATGCGCTTGAGGCTCGAAGCCGTGTCCTGCGCCTTGGCGAGCTGCTGCAAGGTGGATTGCAGGTTGCGTTGCGCCGACATGGCGAGGCCCTGATTGGTGACTCGGTTGATCACGAGCTATCTCCCCACGAGTCCGGTGCGGTTGATGAGCGTGTCGAGCATCTCGTCGACGGCCGTCATGACGCGAGCGGCACCTTGGTATGCGGTCTGGAAGGTCAGCATGTTGACGTTTTCCTCGTCCATGTCGACCGAGGAGTTGGCGAGCTGGTTGCCGACCGCGGCGCCCGTCGACAGGTCGGCGAGCGTTGACTGCTGCAGGCCGGTCCTCGTCGAGATTCCGATTCCGGTGACGATGGCTGACCAGATCTTGTCGGGGGAATCGGCCGAAGTGCCGATCTGGGAGATCGCGGCGGCGATGGATCCGCTCAATCCGCCCTGCCCCACGGCGCCCGTCGCGACGCCGGCCACGTCAGTGGGCACGACGCGGATGCCGAGTGCGGCGGGCACCGACCCGTCGATGGCGAAGAAGTCGAGTCCGCTGTGGCCGAGAGGGCCGGATGTCACGCCCGTCGAGTGCACCGCGTTGACTGTCTTCGCGAGATAGGTGGCGAAGTCGTTGTAGTCGGCCGCGGCCTCGGCGAGGGCGCCTCCCGTGCCCGAGCCGTTGGCGCCGGCGAGCACGGAGACCGCCCCGGCCAGTTCGCCGCCATCGAGCGACACCGGCACGGTCGGCCGGTCGACCCAGGACAACCTCACGGGGTCGGCGTCGGCCCGCGCGAGCGTATTCGCGCCCGAGACCGTGACGGCGTATGACTTGTCGCCCGAGACGAGGGTGTTGCCGCCGACGAGCACTTCGGCCGTGCCATCCGGAAGATTGCGCACTGTCGCGCCGGTAAGGGTGGCGATGGTGATCGTGAGGGTGCTGCGCTGGTCGATCAGCTCGTTGGCGGACCCCCCGGCGGCGATGGTGGAGCGAATGAGCCCGTTGAGGCCGGCTACCTGGCTCGCCGCGTCGTTGAGCTCGGTGGCCATGCCGCCGACAGATGACCGCAACTGGCTCCACTGGTTCGAGACGTCGGAGTAGCCGGTCGCGATCTGCGTGGTGAGTGCACTCGACTGCTGCAGGAGCACGGCCGCGGTTGCGGCGTCACCCGGATGGTTGCCCATGTCGTGCCACGCGGCCCACACCGTCTGCAGCTGCGCGGAGATTCCGTTCTTTCCCGGCTCGTGGAGCGATGCCTGCAGCGAGGTCAGCTCGGTCGCGCGCACTCCCCAGTAGCCCGATGATGCGACGCTGGTGCGCACCTTCTGGTCGAGGTAGGCGTCGCCGAGTCGCGAGATGGAACTCGTGGTGACGCCCTGACCGACCTTGGCGGGTGCGGCGAGCGGACCGACCTGGGCGAGGGAGCCCGCCGCGGTCTGCACGGCACGCTGCCGGGTGTAGCCGACGGTGTTCACGTTGGAGATGTTCTGGCCGACGACGTCGAGGCCCTGCCGGGCGGCGACGAGCGCCGTGTATGCGGTGTTGAGTCCGCTGAAGGTGCTCACGCGCTGGTCCTCACAGGCTCAAGTCGAAGATGCGTGCGGCCGTCGACGAGTGGCCGACACCCTTGGCGTCGTAGGTGCCGCTCGTGGCGCCGTCGCCGGCGAGTGACTCCTGGGTGGAGCGGATGGCGGCGCGCAGATACTGCACGTTGAGATCGCGCAGCTCCTGGATCTCTTTCGTGAGGTCGGCCATCGCGGCCAGGTGCGAGGCGAGGATGTCACGCCAGGTGTCGTCCGTGGCGTGCGCCGTGAGCTCGCGCAGGGTGACTTCGGCGGCCGCACCCCACTCCTCGGCGAGCGTCGTGACCTCGACCGAGCGGGCGAGACCTGCTGAGCGCAGGCGCTGCATGACCTGTTCGACCTCCTGGGTCGCGTACTGCAGCCAGCGCGCCTTACCCGAGGTCAGCAGCAGTTGCTCCTCGGTGAGTTTGAAGACGAGCAGTTCGAGAAGCTCGCGCTCACGCCAGAGTGCCGCGGACAACTCATGAGCGCCCATGTCAGATCGTCCTCTCCGTCTCGCTGGTCCCGTTCATCGACCAACTGTCGGCAAGCCTACGTACCGGGTTAGGCGAATTGCCTGTCGGGAAGAGGATTGCAGCCTGCAAAAACTCGTCGAGTGCCCTATTTGAGTGCGCCTCGCTTTGGGGGTGCTGTTCAGTGAGACTTTGTTAGTTCTATACGCGAGGCGCGGATAGATTGTGAATACCCGAACCACAAGCGCGTTTACCCGGCCCGCGATGCACCAATTTACGTCCAGAATGCCGCTCCACGTTCGCACCGTGGCGCGCCGCAAGAACCGCTGAGGGGGTCCGTGGTGGAACGATCGCAACGAAACGCGCTTGTCGTCGAGAATCTCGCACTCGTCGGCTATCTCGTATCCGAAACCTGGGCTAAGGCCAGACACCTGTCGCGCGACGACCTCGCCTCCGCCGGGGCCCTCGCGCTCATCACCTCCGCCGACTCCTTCCGTCCCGAACTCGGAATCCCGTTCGGCGCCTTTGCCCGTCGCCGCATCCTGGGCGCCTTCGCCGATGAGATGCGCTCGAGCGACTGGGCGACTCGCGGTGCCCGCCGCCGCATCAAAGAAACGCTCGCCGTGCACGACACCTTCACGGCGGCGATGGGCCGCAAGCCCACGGTCGACGAGGTCGCCTCGGCGCTCGGCGTCGACCGCGAGTCCGCCGCCGCCGGCATGGCAGACGCCGCCCGGGTCGTCGTCGACCTCGATGCGACTGTGGCCGGGGCGCTCGTGGCGCAGGACGCACTGCCGGAGGAGACGCTGCTCTCCTCGGAGCGTCTCCTCTACCTGAGCGCCGCCGTCAGCGCGCTGCCCGAGCGGATGCGCGCGATCGTGCAGGCGATCTACTTCGACGACAAGACGGTCAAAGAGGTGGCCGAAGAATCGGGCATCACCCACTCGGCGGTCTCCCAACTGCGCAGCGAGGCCGTTCGGCTACTGCGCGACGGCCTCGAGACCCACTACTCCGACTCAACGGTGCCGCACACACAGGTGTCCCGCATCGCGGCGTCGAGTCGCAGCGCCTACCTCGCGCGCGTCGCCGAGCACGCGATGTCGACCTCGGCGCGCGACCGGGGCAACGTCACGACAGAAGCCGTGGCATCCTGACCCGATTTGTGCACAATTCGTGTCTAACGCGTTCTCGCGGGCGGTCGATAGCTAGAGGTATCGGCCCATGGATGGGCTGGTGCAGTCCAACCCAATCACGGAGGAAAACACCATGGGTATGCAGATCAACACCAACGTTTCGGCACTCAACTCGTACCGCAACCTGTCGAACACGCAGAACGACCTGTCGAAGTCGCTGGAGAAGCTGTCCAGCGGACTGCGCATCAACCGCGCAGCAGACGACGCGGCCGGCCTCGCGATCTCCGAGGGCCTGCGCTCGCAGGTCGGCGGACTCAAGGTCGCCGCCCGCAACGCCCAGGACGGCATCTCGGTCATCCAGACCGCGGAAGGCGCCCTGACCGAAACCCACTCGATCCTCCAGCGTCTGCGCGACCTCGCTGTTCAGGCCGGTAACGACTCGAACAACGTCGAGTCGCGTGCGGCGATCACGACGGAAGCGACGGCGCTGACGGACGAACTCGACAGAATTTCGAAGACCACCAACTTCAACGGCATCAATCTGCTGGACGCTTCTGGAGGCGCCGCAAAGGACGGGAAGATGTCTTTCCAGGTCGGCGCGAATGGCGACGCAAGCAGCCAGATCCAAGTCGACTTGGGCAAAGCGAATGTCGCCGCAATCGCCAGCGAGCTCGCAAAGGGAAGCCTGAGCGGAACAGGCACGACGTTTGCGATTGCCGACCTTGACCTAATCGGAGGCTCCGGTGCATTCACGAAGACGAACAAAGCTGGCACGGAGTCAGTCACCATCACCACCGGCTCGCTGGGTACCGTTGGAAACATGACCAGTGTCGAATCCTACGCAGACGCCCTCCGCAAGGATGACGCGTTCGCCGCGAATTTCTCGGTCGAAGTAGTCAAGGGCGCCAATGGGGAAGGTACCGGAATCGTCGTCAAGGCTTTGGACGGTGGCTCCGTGAGCGGTGTAACGACCGCGGCCGGCTTGGAGCTCGAAGGCGCTGAAGGAACTGCGGGATCGGCGTCGGGCCTACTGTTCGACACCGCTGAAAACGCAAGCCTTTCTGTCGCGAAGCTTGACGACCAGATCAAGCTCGTCTCCTCCGCTCGCTCCGAGCTGGGTGCAGTGCAGAACCGCTTCGAGTCGACGATCAACTCGCTCAACGTGTCGGCCGAAAACCTCGGTGCAGCCGAGTCGCGCATCCGCGACACCGACATGGCGCTCGAAATGGTCAACTACACCCGCGCGAACATCCTGTCGCAGGCTGGCACCGCCATGCTCGCGCAGGCGAACCAGTCGAACCAGGGCGTACTCCAGCTCCTCGGCTAGATCGCGTAGCTAGACCAACGCCCGGCGGTTCTCGAGAGGGAACTGGACGTCTTGACCGAGCGCCGCCGGGCGTTTCTTCCCCCACGCTTCCCTGCCCTTCCCACATCTCTCCATCCCGCTAAGGAGAACGCCATGGCACTCGGCCTCGATGGTCTCGCCAGCGGTCTCTCGACGACCGAACTGATCGCGTCGCTGATCGCGGTGGATGCAATCCCACAGACACTCCTCAAGAACAAAGCGACCGCGGCCACGACGTCGGTGACAGCGCTGCAGGGACTAAATACCCAAGTCGCCTCGCTCGCAACACTGGCCAAAGTTTCGGCCACGCCGAAGTCGCTCGACTTCTACACCGCGACCAGCACCTCTGCGAAGGTGACCGCGACCGCGACGACCGGTGCCGCCGGCGGGCAGCTCGACATCGTCGTCGACACTCTCGCCCAGGCACAGGCGGGCGTCACGGCGCCGCTGACCCAGTGGTCGTCGCCGCCCGTGCTCACCATCGTCTCGAAGGACGGCACCGCAACCGAGATAACCGCCGGCTCGACCTCGCTCGACGACGTCGTCACGGCCGTGAATGCTTCGGCGGCGGGCGTGACCGCGACAAAGGTGGCCTCGGGCACCAACGCCGCGGGTGAGACGCAGTACCGCCTCCAGTTCACGGGCAAGGACACCGGGGCGAGCAACGCCTTCACCGTGCACCGCGGTGCGCAAGCCGACGCGGCGACCGCCCCCAACCTCCTCACCGAGGCGGACGCCGCCGTCACGCGGGACGCGAAGGACGCCTCCCTGACCCTGTGGAAGGGCACCGGCGCGGAGCAAGTGATCACCTCCACCACGAACACCTTCGCCAACCTGCTCCCCAACGTCTCCGTCACCGTTTCGGGCGTCTCGACCGAGCCGGTCACGGTCTCGGTCGCCCGCGACACGGCGAAGGTCAGCGCCACGGCCGCCGCCCTCGTCAGTTCGATCAACTCCGCCTTCGCCTACATCTCCACCCGCTCGGTGTCGGTGTCGAGCACAGACGCCGATGGCAAGACCGTGCTCTCCGGTGGAGTCTTCACGGGAGACAGCACGACCCGCGACGTCAGCCAGAAGCTGCTGACCGCGGCATCCGCACCCATCGACGGCCATTCGCCGTCGGAATACGGGATCACCATCACCAAGACCGGCACGATGGAGTTCAACGCGGAGAAGTTCGCAGCCGCCTTCGCCAAAGACCCGGTCACCGTGCAGGCCGCGGTCGCCGCCATCGCCACCAGAATTGCGGATGCCGCGACCGCCGCCTCCGACAAGACAACCGGCACGATCACGGCCAAGATCACGGGCCAGCAGTCGACAGTGTCGAACCTCACCGAGCAGGTCTCCAAGTGGGACGACCGGCTCGCCACCCGCAAGGCGAACCTCGAGCGCATGTATTCCGCGTTCGAGGTGAGCATGAGCAACCTCAACGCGCAGATGACTTGGCTGACCTCGCAAGTCGACGCCCTGAAAGCATCCAAGGACTGACGATGAACATGAGCATGAAACAGCAGCGCGAGCGATACGCGACCGACGCCGTGATGTCGGCGAGCCCGATGCGCCTCCTCACGATGCTGTACGACCGGCTGCTGCTCGACCTCAAGCGGGCGGAGACGGCGCAGGCCGAACGCGCGTGGGCCGTCGCGACCACGAACCTTCTTCACGCGCAGGACATCGTCGCCGAGCTCACCTCCTCACTCAA
>JAODAY010000313.1 GCA_025463665.1 Microbacteriaceae bacterium | reverse complement strand
GGGGTGCACGCGAGCGCTCACCCCGAACTCGCCCGTGCCCTGCCCCTCCGGCGTCTCGATCTCGACCCGTTCGCAGATGGCGAGCAGCTTGATGACGTAGCCCGCCTTGCGTGCGGCGTCGACCTGTTCCGCCGTAACCGCAGTGATGCCTTCGCGGTGCACCGACTCGAGCGGCACCGCCGTGTGGAAGGCGAGACTCGCGAGGATGGCGGCCTTCTGTGCGGCGTCGTAGCCCTCGATGTCGGCGGTGGGGTCGGCCTCGGCGTAGCCCAGGTCCGTCGCCGTGGCGAGGGCCTCCTCGAGGGTGTCCCCCGCGACATCCATCTTGTCGAGGATGAAGTTGGTGGTGCCGTTGACGATTCCGAGGATTCGGGTCACCCTGTCGCCGGCGAGGCTGTCGTGCAGCGGGCGAATGATCGGAATCGCCCCGCCGACAGCTGCCTCGTAATAGAGTTGCGCGCCGACCTGCTCGGCGGCCTCGAACAACTCGGGCCCGTGGGTCGCGAGCAGCGCCTTGTTGGCGGTGATGACGTCGGCGCCCGAGTTGATCGCCTGCAGTATGTAGGTGCGGGCGGGTTCGAGACCGCCCATGAGCTCGACGACGATGTCTGCGCCGAGGATGAGCGACTCGGCGTCGGTCGTCAGCAGGTGCTTCGGAATTGCCGGCGTGCGCTCGGCCTCGAGGTCGCGCACGGCGACGCCCACGAGCTCCAGGCCCGCTCCCGAGCGGTTCGCGAGCTCCTCGCCGTGCTGCTCGAGGAGCGAGGCGACCTGAGCACCGACACTGCCACCGCCGAGGAGGGCGACGCGGAGGTTGCGGTACTCGATCATTTGCTGGTGTCCTTTGTGGTTCGTGCGACGATCCCGGCATCCCTGCTGAGTAGGTCGGCTTCGGTTTCGCCGCGAACGATGACGCGGGCGACGCCGCCTGCGACGGCGACGACCGGCGGGCGGGTGAGGTAGTTGTAGTTGCTCGCCATGGCCCAGCCGTATGCGCCCGTCGCGGGGACCCCGACGAGGTCGCCCACGGCAACGTCGCCGGGAAGGTAGTCCGCGTGCACGACGATGTCGCCACTCTCGCAGTGCTTGCCGACGATGCGCACGAGCGCGGGCTCGGCGTCGGAGGAGCGGCTCGCGATGCGCACCGAATAGTCGGCGGCGTAGAGCGCCGCGCGAATGTTGTCGCTCATGCCGCCGTCGACCGAGACGTACTTGCGCACGGCGCTCGTGCCGGCCTGGTCCTCAGTGACGAGCACATCTTTGATCGTGCCGACGGTGTAGAGCGTCGTGGTCGACGGCCCGACGACCGAACGACCGGGCTCGACGGCGACGACGGGAACCGGCACGCCGAATTCTGCCGCGAGGGCCTGCACGCTGTCAGCGAGGTCCGCCGCGAGCACCTCGATCGGCAGTGCGACGTCGGCGGATGTGTAGGCGATGCCGAAACCGCCGCCCAGATTGAGCTCGGGCACGGGCCCCGACTGCAGCAGCTCGGCATGCACCGCGAAGAGCCTGCGGGCGGCCTCGGCGAAGCCGTCGGTCTCGAAGATCTGTGAACCGATGTGGGAGTGCAGGCCGAGAAACGCGAGGGAGTCGTGGAAGCGGATTCGCGCGACCGTCGCCGCGACATCCGCGAGGGGAATGCCGAATTTCTGGTCTTCCCGCGCCGTGGCGAGATAGTCGTGCGTGCTCGCGTGCACGCCGCTGTTGACGCGGAGCCGCACCGCCTGCACGCGGTCGTGGCGGCGCGCTGCATCCGCGATGCGTTCGATCTCGAGGAGGCTGTCGATGACGATGGCGCCGATACCCACGCCGACGGCCCGGTCGATCTCGCTGACGCTCTTGTTGTTGCCGTGAAAGCCGAGTCGCGCGGGGTCTGCGCCGGCGGCCAGGGCGACGGCGAGCTCTCCCCCGCTGCAGACGTCGATGTTGAGGCCGTCCTCGAGCATCCAGTCGGCGACCTGCGTGGAGAGGAACGCCTTGCCGGCGTAGTAGACCTTGGCGCTCGAGCCGACCCTGGCGAACTCGCGATCGAACGCCGCACGGATGCCACGGGCCCTGCCCCGCACGTCGGCCTCGTCGATCACGTATACCGGCGTGCCGAACTCCGCGGCGATGGCGGTTGCGGCGACCCCCGCGATGACGATCTCGCCGTCGGCGGATCGTTCGGCGCCGCTCGACCAGACGGTCGGGGCGAGGGAGTTGGCGTCGTCGGGCAGGGCGAGCCACGACGGGGCGAGAGCGTTTGAAGACACGGAGACACCTCACGGAATTTACGGTTGAGTGAGGCGAGCGAACCCGGCTTGGTTCCTGAAGCCGAGACAATCCTATCGGTGTGCGCGGGCACCATCGCACGCGCGCGGGCTCAGCCCTCGCAGACGCCCTTCTCGGTGAGCGCGGCGCCGGTGAGCGGAACGCCGTTCCCGGTCGCGGTGACCACGAAGCTGTTGTCGACCACCGCGGCCCCGCTCACGGCGAGGGACTTCGGCAGGTACTGCGCGGCGCACCACGACGGCGACGTGAGCAGCGGACCGAGGAACGGGGCGAGGGGACCCGCGAGGGCTTCCTCCGCCGTGGACTCGGCACCGGCGACGCCGACCGTGACGGGGGTGAACAGCACCCTGCCGCCCGCGGTGCTCGGGGCGAGCCCCACGGAGACCGGGGTGGGGGTGCCTGCGGCGTCGATGTCGGTCGAGACCGAGACGGTCTCGCCGCCGAGCGACACACCGGTCAGCGGGGCACTGCTGATGTAGGCGCCGAGCGCCATGAGGTTCGCGGCATCGATGCGGATGCGCGACGTGAGCGTGTCGAGCGGCGCGCCCGGTTCGAGGGGAACGCCGGTCCCGGTGAGTTCCAGATCGGCCGTCGCCTCGCCGACCAGCACGCCGGAGATGGTGATGTCGACGCTGTTGATGGTGCCGCGCAGCGCCTGGAGGAAGAACAGGCCACCCCCGAAGTCGACGTCGACCTCTTGCGTGTCGGGCAGCTGGAGGGAGGACACGACGGCGGAGCGCACGGTGCCGGCCGCGGCATTTCTCGCTATGCCGTCACTCTGAATCGCGGCGAAGGCCACCAGCCCGGCGACGACGGCGAGGACGACGAGCCAGCCGATCCAGCGGGATCCCGGCGGCAGGCTCCGGGGTGCGTCTC
>JAODAY010000290.1 GCA_025463665.1 Microbacteriaceae bacterium | reverse complement strand
CCCCCACCGCTACTCCCGCCGAGACCTCCATCAACTTCAGCACCGACTCGAGGTTCGGCGGCTCGACCGGCTTCCAGACGGGATCGACCTACAAGATCTTCACGCTCGCGCGCTGGCTGCAGACCGGACACACCCTGAACGAGACGGTCAACGGCTCGGAGCGAACTTTCGCCGCGTCATCCTTCAAGTGCTACGGCGTTCCGGGCGTCGGTTCACCCTTCCCCGTCGGCAACGACACGGACGGCTACGGCGGTTCGCAGACAGCGCTCAACTCCATCACGCGCTCGATCAACGGGTCCTTCGTGAGCATGGCGCAGAAGCTCGACCTGTGCGAGATCCGGGACCTCGCGAAGGCGATGGGTGCGCATCGCGCCGACGGCGGCGAGCTCGAGACACTTCCCCCCACGATTCTCGGAACCAACGAGAGCTCCCCGCTGGCCATGGCCAGCGCCATCGCGACCGTCGCATCAAACGGCACCTACTGCGAGCCAACCGCGGTCGACAAGATCGTGGATGCCGAGGGCAACGATCTCGGTGGCCAGGCCCCTGCCTGCGCCGCAGTCCTCGAACCCAATGTTGCGGCGACCACGGCATACGCTCTCGAGAACGTTTTCAAGAATGGAACCGCAACGTCGGCCAACCCGCGCGATGGCGTGCCGGTGATGGGCAAGACCGGCACGACAGACGGTTCCTACCAGAACTGGCTTATCGGGGGTACGACCAAGGCTGCGATCGCGGTCTGGGTCGGCAATATCGAGGGCGACCAGCAGAAACGAACCTCGAAGAACCCCGCTGGCGAGCAGAGCCTCCGGCGTGTGACTATCGCCGGAACGAACGGCGCCAACGTGAAGTTTGTGGTCTTCAAGGCGATGCTCCAGTCGCTGAACGCGAATCCCGAATACCGAGGCGGCGAATTCCCCGATCCTGATCCGGCTCTCGTAAGCGGCAGGCGCGTCGTCAAGAAGACGGATGACGCGGCCGTGGTGACTCCGCCGTCGGCGACACCGGCGCCAACGACGCCGCCGCCCGCGGCACCGACTCCGAGCCCCGAGGCCGATTCGGGCGACGACGACTAGCCCCTTCATGTGAATAAGCACGGAATCGCCGCGATAAAAGGCGACAATCCGTTGCAATCTCCGCTATGAGTTCTAATCTTTACTCATGACTTACCCTGTCCTCCCGAGCGGGTGCCCGAAACCCCCCTCCGCACGAATCCGATCCCAGTTGTGGCGCGGTCACGGCGGTGCCTCGTGACGCGCTACATCGGCGTCGACCTGGCCTGGAGCGAGGGAATCGACGGGTGGCGCCCTCAGGAGACCGGAATCGTCATTATCGACGATGCCGGCACGGTGGTGAACGCCGATGGTGCACGAGGCATCAAGAACATCGCCGCCTGGCTGCACCGAAACGCCAGACCCGGCGACGTGATCGCGATCAACTCGCCTCTCGTGATCACCAACGCGACCGGCATGCGCGAGTGCGAACGAGACCTCGCTCACAGCTACGGGTCGTGGCAGGTGTACGCCAGTCCGACCAACTTGACCCGGGAGTGGACGGGCGGCGTGTCCCTGCGCGACAAACTCGAGGCGATTGGATTCGTCTACACCGACGGGATCGCGCCGGTGGCCGCCGACGCCATCAGCTTCTTTGAGTGCTACCCGTACACGACGCTCGTTGGGGCGCCGGAATTCGGTTACGACGAGGAGCGTCCGGCCTACAAGCGGTTCGACCTCGCGCTTCCGGTCGCCCACAGGCGCGAGTTCAGGGCAGAGGAGTGCGACGAGTTGCTCAGAAAAATGAAGCGGCTCGCGACATCCACCCCCGCACTCGACCTGTCGACGCACCCCGCCACGCGTCCGCTGCTCGGCTCCCGGGCGACCAGGGATAAGCGGCAGAAGCGCCGTGAAGACCTGGCAGACGCCGCCTTGTGTGCCTGGACCGCGGCTCTCTGGTCTCGCCACGGGCTTGAGCGTTGCCAGATTCTTGGCGCGAGTGCCGTGCCGGATCAGCAGGGTCGTCGTCCGGTCATCATCGCCCCGGCGAGGGCCGAGCAGCGAGAAGGAGCAGTGAAGCCACGGAAGCGGCCGAAGCCGACCGCGCAGCACCGGGCGGGTGACGCGCTCCTCTCAGCCGCGAGGGCGATCGCGTCGGCGGCTGATTCCAGCGACACCGCTCGCTACAAGGAGGCTCGCAAGAAGCTGATCGCGGCGCTCGAGACCCTCGACAGGAGCCACGGGCTGCCCCCGAAGGGGCACAGCGCCGTCGTTCAGCCCGAGCGAATTCCCTCACGCGAGGCTCACGAAGAGGCCCACTAGGAGCAGACTAAGGCGAAAGCACCCGGAGGACGAATCATGCAGAAGGTATCGCTCACTGCGCTCGCGCGCCAAGAGCTCAAGTCGGCCCTCGACGCATCGAGCGGTCGCAGCGCCAGCACGATCTATGGGGGTCACGAGCGCCGATTGCGGCAGACGGTCATCGCTCTGCGTGCGGGAGAGAGCCTCTCGGAGCACCAGAATCCCGGAGAAGCAACACTGCAGGTGCTGATCGGTCGGGTGACCCTGCGGTCGGGTGAGATTTTCTGGAATGGGTCGCCCGGCGACGTGATGATCCTGCCCGAGGGCATGCATTCGGTCGATGCCGAGGCTGATTCGGTGGTGTTGCTGACGGTCGTGAAGCTCATCTCCGACGTGGGCTAATCAGGTCGACTTCTCCACAGGTGGTGGCGAATCGGGTGACCAATGTCGGTGGGCATCGTTAACTTTCTGGCATGACTCCACACACCAGTGTTTTGAGGTCTTCGACCTCTCCCCCTCGGGGTGGTCCGGCTGGGCCACGCGCCCACACTCTGCGGGCCGCCGCGGCTCGTCGCACCTCGACAATAGTCGCGCCGGCCGCCGCAGCACCGCCCAGCGGGTCCGTTCCGGCCGCCGTTCCGGACGCCGCCGTGCCCGAACCCGCCGTTACCGAACCCTCCGCGCCCGAACCCGAGGAGGCGCGTCCGCTCGATCCGGCCATGGAACTGTTTAGCGTCATCCTCGACGATGTCATCGACGAAGATGCAGCGATCGCTGCTGCCCTCTATCGGCGGTACGTGAAGCTCGACCAACTCCGGCAGGTGAGCGAGAACCAGATCGTCGCCTCGCTGGGTGGACCCGACGCAGTCAGCGCTCAACCGCATGGCTGGAACGCCATCGTGCAGGCGCGCGAGGAACTGATGTTCGAGCTTTCGTGTGCGTTGCGGTTGCCCGCGTCAACGGTGGCAATCTTGCTGTGGGAGGGCAAAATCCTCCTCCACGAGCTGCCTCGAACGGCTGAGGCGCTACGCCTCGGTGAAATCAGTGGGCGGCACGCTTCGGTCATGGTCGCTCAGGCGGAGTCGATTCCCGAAGAGGCGCGAGGTGACTTCGAAGAAGCAGTGCTGCCGTACGCCAGAAACCTCACCGTGAGCAAATTCACAACCGTGGCTCGCAAGAAGCGGGAGTCACTGCACCCGGAATCGATCGTCGATCGCCACCGCCACGAGCTATCGGAGCGTCGCGTCTGGGTCACGCCGGAAGCAGATGGCATGGCCCACCTCACGGCGTACCTGAGCGCAGAGATCGCCTACGCGGCGTTCGACCGGCTCACCTCGATCGCCGTCCATGACGATGGCACCGGCCATCACGATAACGTCGGCGACGATCGCCACGATGGCCAGAAGAGAGCGGACGCACTCGCCGATCTGCTCCTGATGGGTGACACCTGCTCCGCCACTGCGGCCGGGGAGTTCCTGGCGTCGCCGATCGGCGACTCGGCACTCGACGGCGTCGACAAAGAGGTCGGTGCCGATGACACTCCGCTGACGGATGCCACGGAGTCTGCTTCGGCGTCGGCCACGACGTGCGGCGGAGGGGAGCCCCCCACAGCCCGCGATGTCGCCGCCCCGCCGTGGGGTCCCGGCATGGGCCGCAACGTGGGGCATGGCATCAGGCCCAAGGTGCTCGTTACGGTGCCTGTTCTCACGCTCCTGGGCAAGAACGAGGAGGCGGGCACCCTGGAGGGCTACGGCCCGATCGATCCCGAGACGGCGCGGGATCTTGCTCGCCATGCGCCCAGCTTCACTCGCATCCTGATTCATCCCGTGACGAGTTCCATTATCGACATCGATCGCACGACCTACGCGGTGCCCGCCGACCTGCGTCTCGCGCTCCGAGTGCAAGACGAGACCTGCCGCGGCGTCACCTGCAACAAGTCGGCTAAGAACTGCGACGTCGACCACAACGTAGAACACTCGACCGGTGGCAAGACGCAGATCAGCAACCTGTGCCATCTGTGCCCCACATGCCACCGACGGCGGCACCATACCCGGGTGCATGTGCACAACCTCGGCAACGGTGACATCGAGTGGACCACCCCAAGCGGAAAGGTCTATGTCACGCATCCGATGAACCAACTAGTGTTCGGCACCCCGGAGGCTCCCGGGGTGTGGAAGAAGCCATCGGACGAGCTAGGCGAGGGAGAGGGCGGTGAGCGTCTCCCGTTCTGACCCATTCCGGCCTGACCCATTCCGGCCTGATCCATTCCGTTCTGACGCCCAACTCCTGGGTTACAACTCCTGGGTTACAACTCCTGGGTTACGGCTACTGGCCTTTCGACGACTTCTCGAGAGAGCGGGCGATGCGCAACCAGTTGCGCTGTGCCTTCTTCGAGAGTGCCTTCGACTCGGCGGCGCTGCGCTTCATGTCGGCGGTGGAACGCCTGCCCGCTTGTGCGGAGGAGGACTGCTTCTTGTTTCGTGCAGCCTTCCCCGAGCGGGAACCGGCGACATCCGACGAGCGCGAACTGAGGATCGTCCGGCGACCCGCCCCGTCGTCGGCACCTGACCCGTCCTCGGTTTGGGTTCCCGCCAGCTTCGACAGGGCGGATGCAACCAGTACGAGGTGCCCCAGGGGCAGCTTGCTCACGACGGCGGATGCGGCGAGTGTCGTCGCAAGGCGGCGAGCCCCCTCGCTGCGTGTGACAATGATCACCCCTCCGCCGAGCAGCAGCGCCGCGACCAGCCACCGCTTGTTCGAGTGCGCCCTGCCGTGCCATCCGCCCGTCGCGGTCGCATCGGAGGTCACCCCCGGTTCGTAGAGATTGCCCGAGCCGTCTTCCGCTGGCTCCGTGCGGGACAGGTGTGTCTTCTCGACCTGCATCGCCATCTGCGCCTCCACCGCGACGGGGTGCCGGCGGTGCTGCTTCACCAGGGCGGAACCGCTCGCGCCGACCACCACTTCCGGCCGCGGCCTTTTCGCCGCGTCGACGATCGCCTTCGCGACTCGATCGACGCTGTAGACCGGCGGCATGGCGAGGACGGCGCGTCCGGTGTAGTTGGCGGCGTGCCGGAAGAACGGCGTGTCCACAGTGGGCGGCGACACGGTCACCACCTTGATGCCCTTGAGCTTTTGAAGGGCGAACTCCTGGCGCAGGCTCACGCCGAGAGCGCGCACTGCCGCCTTCGACATACCGTAGGCAGCCGTGTACGGCTGCGGCACCTCCCCCACGATCGACGCGACGTTGATGATCACGCCGCGCCTCTGCTCCGTCATCACCTCGAGTGCCGCCCGCGCCCCATGCACGTAGCCCATCACGTTGACATCGATCACGCGCCGGAAGTCCTCGAGCGGTACCTCCGCGAAACGCCCGAACAGCGACACGGCCGCGCAGTTCACCCACACGTCGATTCGGCCGAAATTCTCTACGGATGTCTCGGCAAGAGCCTCGAGCGCGACGGCGTTCGTGACATCCGTCTGGAGCGAAACCGCCTGGGCACCCAGCGCAACGCACTCGTCGACTAATTGCTGCAGGGCCTCATCGCGCCTGCTGGCGAGCACCAGGCACGCCTTCTGACGCGCGAACCGCAGGGCCGTCGCCCGGCCGATACCGCTCGAGGCTCCCGTAATGACAACGACGAGTTCTTTGTGTGACATGCGTGCTTCTCCCTGTGGTCTCGGCCATACATCTACCCCTGACAGCGTTGGCGCTGGCTCGCGTCGAGACAAGGGGGTTGTCTGCACGCGGCTGGCCCTCCGGTGCGCCGAAGTTTTTCCTTGACGACGTGCGAACCCGGGCTTATTGTCCAACCACGGCGTTCACTCGCTAGTCGGAGTGCCGTCTGTCAATGAGGTACTGCCCGACGGAGTACAGATGACTTATTCGCGAACGTTGTCCCATCGCCGAGGAGTGTCTGCGCCCGCAGCCGCCGTGATTGCCGTCGCCCTCGCGGCATCGACGCTCGTGGGCACCGGGCTCGTGGGCACCGGGCTCGTGGGCACCGGGCCGGCGAGCGCCGCGACACCCGAACAGGCACCGCAGATCTCTGCGGTCGGGCCGGCACCGGGCGCCCCCGGCGAGCAGGCAACCTGGACTACCGGCGCAAAACAGGGCGTCGGAACGTCCACGACGACCGAGTCGCCGGTCTGGTACACCCTGTCGGAAGGAACACTCGCCGAGGTCTACTACCCCCGCGTCGATGTCGCGAACTCCCGCAGCCTTGAACTCATCGTCACCGACGGCAAGACCTTCGCCGACCTCGAGAGCACGCACACAGAACACGAGATAGAACTCGTCGATCCCAAAGCGCTCGTCTATCGGCAGATCAACACAGACCTCGACGGCCGCTACGAGATCAGCAAGACCTACTACACCGACCCCGAACGCGCGACGATACTCGTCGACATCACGCTCCGTTCCCTCGATGGTGGCCGCTACACCGTCTACGCGCAATACGACCCCTCCCTCGCGAACAGCGGACTCCACGACTCCGCCCGCACCGAGAAGGGAGCTCTCGTCGCCGAGGACTCCGGCGCGGAAGGCGCCCCCACGCAACCCATTGCAAGCGCGCTCATCGCCGACCGCACCTTCTCCGCGACGTCGAGCGGGTACTTCGGTGTCAGCGACGGTTGGAGCGACCTCGCCGACGACTTCGTGCTGGGCGACACATACGCCAGCGCCCCGGACGGCAACGTTGTGCAGACGGCGAGGCTGAAGCTGCGCGGCAGCGCACGGGAGCTCAGGGGCACCCTCGCCCTCGCATTCGGCGCCAGCACCAGGGAAGCCGTTTCCGTAGCACGCGCGAGCCTTCGGGGAGGCGCCGAGCGGGAATACCGTGCCTACGTGCGCGGCTGGCACCGATACATCGGCGACCTCGACTCGCTCCCTCGCAGCGTGAGACGCGACGACCAGCTGGCCACCCAGTACACGGTTGCGGCCATGACCCTGAAGGCACACGAAGACAAGACCTACCGCGGCGCCAACATTGCCTCACTCACCGTTCCGTGGGGAGAAGCGCAGAACGCCAACGAGACGGGCGTCGGTGGCTACCACCTCGTCTGGGCACGAGATCTCTACCAGGTCGCGACAGCGCAGCTCGCGATCGGCGATGCGGATGCCGCTGGCCGCTCGCTCGACTACCTCTTCGAGGTGCAACAGAGGCCGGACGGGTCCTTCCCCCAGAACACGCTGCTCGACGGCACACCATACTGGGGTTCGCTCCAGCTCGACGAGGTCGCCCTGCCCATCGTGCTTGCCTGGCAGCTCGGCCGCGACGATGCCGACACGTATGCCGACCACGTGAAGAAGGCGGCCGACTTCATCGTCTCCCACGGCCCCGCCACTCCCCAGGAGCGATGGGAAGAGGAAGGCGGTTACTCGCCCAGCACCATCGCCGCCGAGATCGCCGGGCTCATCGCAGCGGCAGACATCGCCCGCGCCAACAACGACGACGCCTCGGCCGCGATCTACACCGGCGTCGCCGACGACTGGCAGCGCCGAGTGGAGTCCTGGACCTACACCAGGACCGGGCCGATCAACGGCGAGGGCGACAGCGACGGCAACTACTACCTGCGCGTCGATGGCAACGGCGACCCGAACGACGGCGCGACGCTGAGCATCAATAACGGCGGCGGCGACTGGGACGAGCGCGCGATCGTCGACGCGGGATTCCTCGAGCTCGTGCGGCTCGGCGTGAAGCCCGCCGATGACCCGGCCGTGGCATCCTCCCTCGCCGAGGTAGACGCGACCATCAAGGTCGAGTCCCCCGACGGTGACCTCTGGTACCGCTACAACCACGACGGCTATGGCGAGAAGGCTAACGGCGCCCCCTTCGACGGCACAGGCGTCGGGCGTCTCTGGCCGCTGCTCAGCGGCGAGCGCGGCGAGTACGAACTCGCGGCCGGGCGTGACGCCGGCAGCTATTTGCGCACGATGGCGGAGACCGCGAACGCCGGGTTCCTCATTCCCGAACAGGTTTGGGACAACCCGCAACCGACCAGATTCGACTTCGAGTTCGGCGAAGGCACCGGAGCGGCAACACCGCTCGCGTGGTCAATGGCCCAGTTCCTGCGACTGGCCGTCTCGATCGACGAGGAGGCCCCGGTCGAGACACCCGCCGTCGTCGCGGAGCGCTACGCCGACGGGTCGCTCCCGGCGGGACCGGCGCTCGAGGTGAGCATTCCGGAGAACGGCACCACGACAGACCAGGCGGCCATCGAGCTGGCCGGCACCAGCGCGGCCTCGACCGTCTATGTCAGCGTCGGAGGTGACGTGACGACGACGGATGTCAGGGCGGGAACCTTCACGACGACGGTCCCCCTGGCGCTCGGCCCCAACACCGTGACCATCGTCGCCCTCGGCGAGGATGGCAGCACAACGCTCGTGCAGCGCGCGGTCACGTCGGTGAACTTCGGCACCCCCGTCGGGTCAATAGCTGATCCGGTTGGTGACGACAACGGCCCGGGGAGCTACGTCTACCCGACCAACTCCGCGTTCGGCGAGGGTGCCTTCGACCTCACCCGGTTTGCCGTCTACGAAGCGGGCGGCGGCGGAGACGACGGCACGGTCACCCTCGTCGGCACGCTCGCGGGCGCGATCGAGAATCCGTGGGGCGGCAACCAGCTCTCCGTGCAGCGACTCGACATCTACGTCACTGCCGACGGCGGTTCCGGCGGCCCTGTCGATGCTCGACTGGGCACGAACGCGCAACTCGAGAACCCCTACGACCTCGTCGTCACGGGTTCCGGTTTTGCGGTGCCCGCGGCGCGAGACGCGAACGGCGACGTCACCGCGAATGTGACGATGCTCGTGCTCCCCGAGACGGGGCAGATAGCTCTCTCTGTGCCACGGACTGCCTTCGGTGACGTCGACCCGGCGACAGCCGGCTACCAGGTGACGGTCACGTCCCATGCCGACGAGAACGAGGGGCGGGGTGGCATCCGCCCCGTCTATTCCCAAACGAACGCCGAGTTCCGCTTCGGTGGCGGCGCGGGCGAATACACCGACTCGAACCCCGCGCGCGACACCGACTCGAGCGATCCGAACGTACTGGACATTCTGACCCCGACA
Organism: Microbacteriaceae bacterium; assembly: GCA_025463665.1. Taxonomy (GTDB): domain Bacteria; phylum Actinomycetota; class Actinomycetes; order Actinomycetales; family Microbacteriaceae; genus Conyzicola. The sequence continues at coordinate 2,732 of JAODAY010000290.1, read as the reverse complement.
GGCGACGAGCAGGCGACGATTCTCGACTGGGCCCAATCGGCACCGGTGGTGCTGCCCTACGTTGCGCTCGACTGACAAGAGAGGAAACCGCAATGGCCGTTATCCACGAGCACGAACCGCCGTACACCGTCGGGTATTTCATCGGCAGCCTCGCCAGGGCCTCCATCAACCGGAGACTCTCCCGGGCTCTCATCCGACTCGCTCCTCACGAGCTCGAGTTCACCGAGATCCCGATCGGCGACCTGCCGCTCTACACCTACGACTTCGACGCCGACTATCCACCGGAAGGCCGGTCGCTCAAAGAGGCGATCGCCTCGGTCGATGCGGTGCTGTTCATCACGCCCGAGTACAACCGCTCCATTCCCGGGGCGCTGAAGAACGCGATCGACTGGGCGAGCAGGCCGTGGGGCGACAACTCGTTCGCGGGCAAGCCGTCGGCGATCATCGGCGCGTCGTCAGGCGCGATCGGAACCGCCGTTGCCCAACAGAGCCTTCGCAGCGTGCTCAGCTTCTGCAACTCGCCCCAGATGAGCTCCCCGGAGGCCTACATACAGATCACCGAGGGTCTGATCACCGATGACGGGGAGGTCACCAACGACGGCACCGCCGCGTTCCTGCGCGACTACATGCAGGCCTACTACGACTTTGTCACGCGGGTTCTGACGGTCGTGCCCCAGCGCTGAACTGACCAGCGCTGAACTCTGACCAGCGCTGAACTGACCCGATTGCTGAACTGACCCGATTTGAACTGACCCGATTTGAACTGACCCGCAGGTTCTACTCCCCTGCGTCGCCCTCATCGCCCTCCGCCTGCGAGGGCTTGTCGATGAGCGGAAACTCCGAGGTGTCGGGCTGCGCCGTGTCGGGCTGCGCCGTGTCGGGCTGCGACGTGTCGGGCTGCGCCGTGTCGGGCTGCGACGACTCGGGCTGCGACGTGTGCGGTTGGGAGGTGTCCGGTTCCGAGTGTGGCGGGTCCGGCTGGGAGCTGTGCGGCTGGGAGCTGTGCGGCTGGGACGTATCTGGCATGGTGTTCCTTTCGTCGATCCGGCCTTCAAGACTTCGCCGCGGTGCGCACCCGCGCAAGGGGTTGCCCGAGCCGGATGGAGCGGAGTTGGGTGGGCAGATGACATCTACAGAATCGCGCACCGCGATCGACCAGCCGGCGGGAGCGCTCGAACTGGTACACAGCTTCACGAGCGGCCCGATGCCCACCGGTGTAAGCGTGTCGCACAACGGCCGGCTCTTCGTGAATTTTCCGAAGTGGGGCGATGAGGTTCCCGCGACTGTCGTGGAGATAGTGGGCGGCACACCCGAGCCCTACCCCGACGCCGCGTGGAACGCGCCGAGCGGCAACAACGACGTGGGCGCCCTCGTCTCTGTGCAGAGCATCGTCGTCGATCCCAAGGACCGCCTATGGATCCTCGACACCGGCTCCCCGCTATTCGAACCGACAGAGCCGGGTGGTCCCAAGCTGGTCTGCGTCGACCTCGCGACCGACACCGTCATGAAGACGATCACCTTCGACCCGAGCGTCGCCCTGGCCACCACATACCTCAATGACGTGCGCTTCGACCTCCGCAGGGGCGTCGCTTTCATCACCGACTCGGCCGACAGCGGACCCAATGCGATCATCGTGGTCGACCTCAACTCCGGGGAGTCGTGGCGCCGACTGCACGACCACCCCTCGACGAAGGCCGAAGTGCCACCCGAACTCGTGCCGGTGGTCGAGGGCCGAGCCTTCGCCGAGCGCACCGACGAGGGCGACGTCACGCCGGTGACCATGGGTTCAGACGGCATCGCGATCTCCGCCGACGGCGAGCGCCTCTGGTACTGCCCGCTCCTGTCCCGCCGCTGGTACAGCGTCTCGACGGCAGCCCTCGTCGACCGCGATGCCAGCGATGGGGATGTCGCGAAGACCGTCGTCGACGAGGGCGACAAGGGCGGCGGAGCAGACGGCCTCGAATCGGATGACGCGGGCCGCATCTATGCCACCAACTACGAGCACAACGCGATAATGCGCAGGATGCCCGACGGCCAGTTCGAAACGGTCGTCCACGACGCCTCACTCCTTTGGCCCGACACCATGTCCGTTGCGACAGACGGCTTCCTGTACTTCACGGTCAACCAGCTGCACCGTCAGGCGAAGTACCAGAGAGGCGAGGACCTCCGGGAGTACCCGTATTCGCTCTACCGCGTGCGCATCGACGCCGGGCCGGTGCTACTCAAGTGAGGCAGCCCGATCAGGCCGCCCGCACGGGCCGGATGTTGTGGTTCTGGTCGAACAGGTTGCCCGGGTCGTAGGTGCCCTTGATGCGTTCGAGTCGCGCGAGTGTCTCGGGCGGGTAAACGGTCTCGGGCGGGTACATGAACGACGTCACCGCATCGCCGACCGCAGCGGAGAAGTTGCTGTAGATGCCCCGCACGTGCGGGGCGAGCTCACCCCACGTCTCGCGGATGCCGCGAATGGCTTCCTGCGGCGCATCGGGCGGCAGGAACGCCGCAGAGATGAGCAACACCTCGCTGTCGCGGTAGGCGAAGTCAGTGGCATCCGCCGGTACTCGATTGAAGGCCCCACCCAGGTAACGGATCATCAGCACGGAACCGGGCATGCGGTCGAAGATCGACGCGAGGGTGGCGATCGCGGGATCGGAGAAGTCGGGCCCGAAACCGTTGTTGTCGACCATCTGCACCGAACCCGGATCGGGTGACTCTGTTTCGGCGAGCACATCGGT
>JAODAY010000286.1 GCA_025463665.1 Microbacteriaceae bacterium | reverse complement strand
GTCGACGTGCGCACCGTCGCCGGCGAAGTACTTCCACACGCCGTCGCGTGAGAACTTCGACCAGTAGGTCTCGACGAAGCGGTCGGGGTCGCCCCAGATGCCGCGCAGCATCGCCGGCCACGGTTCGGACACCACGAGGAGTCCGCCCTGAGGCGGGTCTACGCGGTCGCCGTTCTCGCCGAGCACGTCGATCGCGATCCCGGGAATCGGCGTCTGCGCGGAGCCCGGCTTCGCCGCAGTGATTCCGGGAAGGGCCGAGATCATTATCGCCCCGGTCTCCGTCTGCCACCAGGTGTCGACGACCGGGGTCTTACCCGCTCCGATCACGTCGCGGTACCAGATCCAGGCCTCCGGGTTGATCGGTTCGCCCACCGAGCCGAGCACGCGCAGGCTGGACAGATCGAACGTGTTCGGCACCTGGCGACCGATCTTCATGAACGATCGGATGGCGGTAGGAGCGGTGTAGAAGATGCTCACTCCGTACTTCTGGACAATCTCCCACCAGCGACCGGGGTGCGGCGTATCGGGAGTGCCCTCGTACAGCACCTGGGTCGCGCCGTTCGCGAGCGGGCCGTAGACGACGTAGGAATGCCCGGTCACCCAGCCCACGTCCGCCGTGCACCAGTACACGTCCGTCTCCGGGTGCAGGTCGAATACCTGCCTGTGGGTGAAAGCCGTCTGGGTGAGGTAGCCGCCGCTCGTGTGCAGGATCCCCTTCGGCTTGCCCGTGGTTCCCGACGTGTAGAGGATGAACAGGGGGTTCTCGGCCTCGAAACCCTGCGCCTCGTGTTCTGGGTCGGCATCGGCGAGCTGCTCGTGCCACCAGAGATCGCGGCCCTCGACCCACTCGACGTCGTTCTCGCCGCGCTTGACCACGAGCACGTCGGTGACGCTCGTGGGCGCCTCACCCTCGGCTGCGACGAGAGCCGCGTCGACCGCCGACTTGAGCGGGAACACCTTGCCCTTGCGCCAGCCGCCGTCCGCGGTGATCACGAGGCGCGCGTTCGCGTCGGCAATACGGGCACGGATGCTGTCCGCGCTAAATCCACCGAAGATCACCGAGTGCACGGCGCCGATGCGGGCGACCGCGAGCATCGCGATGACCGCCTCGGGAACGAGGGGGAGGTAGATGGCGACGCGGTCGCCCTGCCCAATGCCGAGACGCGTCAGCACGTTAGCCGCCCGCTTCACCTCGGCGGTCAGTTCGGCGTAGGTGAACGAGCGGCTGTCTCCCGGCTCGCCCTCCCAGTGCAGCGCGACCCGGTCGCCATTGCCGGCGAGCACGTGACGGTCGAGGCAGTTGTACGCCACGTTGATGCGGCCATCGGCGAACCACTTGGCGAAGGGCGGGTTCGACCAGTCGAGCGTCTCGGTGAACGGCTCGTGCCAGTGAAGCTCGCGAGCCTGCTCGGCCCAGAATTCGAGGCGGTCGCTCTTCGCCTTCGCATACAGGGTCGGGTCGTTGATCGTCTGGGCGGCGAACTCCTCCGAGGGGGCGAAATGTCGCGTCTCAGAGAGCAGACTGTCGATTGAATTAGTGGACATCGTTATCCCTACCGTTGCCGCGTCGCCGAGGCGCCGCTATCAGAGCGAGTGCTTTCGCACGATCCTAGACCGCTCGCTGAACGCGGGCTGTCAACTCGAAAATCACCCCTTGCACGCGACGTGTTCAGCAGTACACTGAAAACATCCAAATGGACATCTCGATAGATATTTGGTGATGGTGACGCGCACGATTTCCCCCAATCGGCGTCATCGTGGCGGCGCCTGTTCCCCCCAATAGGCGCCGCCCCTCTCGTTAACCGTCCATTTGCGCTTTCATCGGGACTTTTCCCGCTCCTCTCCTCCCCATGCTGGGTCTGCACACCGGTTCATTCTTGATGCGGATGACGCGGCCAGAGCCCGGCGAGGCGCTCCTAGCCTGCTGTGGTGAATCCCTCCCCGGCAGGCACGCCCACCGCCTTCATCGCCCGGCGTGCCGGAGCACCTGCTTCGGCGCCGCCCATGCGCCGCGGGGTCGACGGCGGCTTCCCGGCAGAGTTCGGTGCGCTGGCCGCCCTGGTGGCCGACGCCGACGTCACCGACATCTTCGTCAACGGTGCCAACTCTGTGTGGGTCGACAGGGGAGCAGGCGCCGAGCGGCAGACGTCGTTCACCATGACCGAGGGCGAGGTGCGCTCGCTCGCGGTACGGCTGCTGTCGCTGGGTGGCCGCCATGTGGACGAGGCGGCACCGTGTGTCGACGCCCGGCTGCACGACGGCATTCGCGTGCACGCGGTGCTCCCACCGGTGTCACCGAACGGCACCCTGCTGTCCATCCGGTTGCCACGCGTGCGGCGGTTGTCACTCGACGACCTGGAACGTGGCGGCCTCTTCGCGCGGGTCGAGCGCACGTTCGTCGATTCACTCGTCGAGCGTCGTGTGAACATTCTGATCACGGGAGCAGGCGGCAGCGGCAAGACGACCCTCCTCTCCGCGGTGCTCGGCGCCGCGAGCCCGGCCGATCGCATTGTGGCGATCGAAGACGTTGCCGAGCTTCGTGTCGACCACCCGCACTTCGTCTCGCTCGAGGCAAGACAGGCCAACCTCGAGGGTGTCGGTGCCGTGCCGCTCGAACGGCTCGTTCGCGAGGCCCTGCGCATGCGGCCAGACCGCCTCGTGCTCGGCGAGTGCCGTGGTGCCGAGGTGCGTGAGCTGCTCACCGCACTCAACACCGGCCACGACGGAGGAGCAGGCACCCTGCACGCGAACTCTCTGGCCGATGTTCCCGCCCGGCTCGAGGCGCTGGGCGCCCTCGCTGGTCTTTCGGCCGAGGCCGTCGCCCGGCAGGCGGTGAGCGCAATCGGGTGCATTGTGCACCTGCAGCGGAGCGGGTCGCAGCGCGTTCTCGCGCAGGCCGGTGTGTTCGCGGTCGATGACCATGATCGCCTGCGGGTGGTGGAACAATGACGGGGCAGCGGCAACAATGGCTGTCTTCCGCGGTTCTCCACACCCTGTGCCTCCGTCTCGCGCGTCACGCGCCATGCCTTCGCCGGTCGGGCCGCCCACCGCCGAGGCTCGACGATGTCGCGGCGGTCGTTCAACGGCTCGCGGTGCTGCTCAGCGCCGGCGTCACTCCCGTCTCGGCGTGGGCCTACCTCGATGAGTCGGCGCCGCCGCTCGCGGCGCGGGTCGCCCGGAGAGTCGCCGCGGGAGAGACCGTGGGCGACGCGATCCTCGGCGACCTCGAGCAGCAAGCGTCACCGCACGAGAGCGCCTGGCGCGGGCTCGCGGCGGCGTGGATGGTGGCCACCCATGCCGGCGCGCCGCTCGCCACGTCGCTGCGAGGTTTCGCCGATTCCTTGCGCGCTCTCGCCCACGCCCAACGCGAGATCGAGGTCTCCCTGGCAGCTCCACAGGCGACCGCGCGACTGGTGATGGCGCTGCCGGTGGTGGGCGTCGGGTTCGGGGTCGTCCTCGGTTTCGATCCGCTCCGCGTGCTCTTCTCGACTGTCCCCGGTCTGATCTGCCTCGTCGCGGGCGTGACGCTCATGGCCGGTGCGCGCTGGTGGAACCGACG
>JAODAY010000257.1 GCA_025463665.1 Microbacteriaceae bacterium | reverse complement strand
GACAGACGACTCGAGGCGATCTTCATGGTCGACGACGATCCGCAGAGCCTCATCGCTCTCGCGAGCGCGCTCGGCGTACCGGTGTCGGAGGTGCGCAAGTCCATCGCCCGACTCGTCGCCGACTTTGACGGCGCCGAGGGCGGTATCCGCCGCGGGTTCGAACTGCGCGAGGTCGCCGGGGGATGGCGCATCTACGTGCGCGAGGATCTCGACGACATCGTGAGCGACTTCGTGCTCACTCAGAACCCCACGAAACTCAGCCAGGCGGCCCTCGAGACCCTCGCAGTGATCGCCTACAAACAACCGATCAGCCGCGGGGCGGTCGCGTCGATTCGCGCCGTCAACGTCGACTCCGTCGTGCGCACCCTCCTGGGTCGCGGGCTGATCACCGAAAGCTTCACCGACAGTGAGACCGGTGCCATCCACTACACCACAACCGACCTGATGCTCAGCCAGCTCGGAATCAACAGCATCGACGAGTTGCCGCATCTTTCGCCGCTCCTCGCCGATGGATCGGACGGATTTCATGAACGACTTTGACGACACCACTGACGGCGAGTACCAGGGCAAGCCGGAGGGCGAACGCCTGCAGAAGGTCATGGCGGCGGCCGGGGTCGCATCACGCCGCGTGTGCGAGGACCTGATCAATGCCGGCCGTGTCGCCGTCAACGGCCTGCGGGTCGAGGAGCAGGGGCGCCGCGTGTTGCCCACCGACCTGGTGACCGTCGACGGCAAGGCGATCCAGCTCGACACCACCAAGATCTACATCATGCTCAACAAGCCGGTCGGCATCGTGTCGTCGCTCTACGACGACCGCGGGCGCCCCGACCTGCGCCGCTACACGAGCATGTTCGACGAGCGCCTGTTCAACGTCGGCCGCCTCGACGCCCAGACCTCCGGACTGCTGCTGCTCACCAACGACGGCGAGCTCGCGCACATCCTCGCGCACCCGTCGTTCGGTGTGCTGAAGACCTACATCGCCAAGGTCGAGGGCGTCGTCACGCAGCACACCGTCAACAAGCTCGTCGGTGGCATCGAGCTCGAGGACGGCCTCATCGAGGCGGACAAGGCCCGCATCATCGGCACGCCGTCGAACGACGAGACCGTCGTCGAGGTAACCCTGCACTCCGGCCGCAACCGGATTGTGCGCCGCATGCTCGAAGAGGTCGGCCACCCCGTGATCGACCTCGTGCGCCGCCAGTTCGGCCCCCTGCACCTCGGCAGCCTGGCACCCGACGCGATGCGCGACCTCACCAAAGCCGAGGTCGGCGAACTGCTCACCATCTCCCGCGGCGGAAAGGTCGCCGCCGCGACCGACGACGAGAGTGCCGCCGAAGAACCCAGCGATGACTGATCGCCGGCTCGCCGGCCCCGTGCGCATCGTGGGCACGGGCCTGCTCGGCACGAGCATCGGGCTTTCCCTCACCGCGCGCGGCGTCGACGTGGAACTCGCCGACATCTCGCCGGCGAGCCTCGAGCTCGCGATCGACTACGGCGCGGGCCGCGAGGCGCAGCCAGATAGCCAGCCGCAACTCATCGTCGTCTGCGTGCCCCCGGATGTCACGGCCCGCACCGTCGCCGAGCAGCTGCGTGACTTCCCGAACGCGCTCGTCACCGACGTGGCGAGCGTCAAGGTGGCGCCGCTCCGCGACCTGCGGGCGCTCGGCGCCGACCTGTCGCGGTACATCGGCTCGCACCCGATGGCCGGCCGGGAGCGCAGCGGCGCGATCGCGGCGCGTGCAGACCTCTTCATCGGGCGCCCCTGGGTGATTGCCGGTCACCACGAGATCAGCTACGGCACCGCGGCGCCCGTCGAGCAGCTCGCCCTCGACCTCGGGGCCGTGCCGATCGAGATGACGGCGGAGGAGCACGACCGCAACGTCGCGCTCGTCTCCCACACCCCCCAGGTCGTCTCCTCGCTCCTGGCCCGCCGGCTGACCGACGCCTCAGACTCCGCCGCCGCGCTCGCCGGGCAGGGCCTGCGCGACACCACCCGCATCGCCTCGAGCGACCCCGAACTGTGGGTGCAGATTCTGCGCGCCAACGCGCCCTCGATCGTCGAGACGCTGCGGGCCTACCGCGACGACCTCGACGAGGTGATCGGTGCTCTCGAGGCCCCGGATGCCGCGGGCTCCCGCCGCACGCTCGCCGAATCCCTCGCCGGCGGCAACGCCGGCGTCTCCCGGCTGCCGGGCAAGCACGGGCAGGCCAGACACTTCAGCCGGCTCATCGTGCTCGTCGACGACAAGCCGGGCGAGCTCGCCCGCCTGCTCACCGAGATCGGTGAGTTCGGTGTGAACATGGAAGACCTCCGGCTCGAACACTCGCCCGGAGCACAGATCGGGCTCGCGGAGATCTCCGTGCTGCCCGCAGCAGAAGCCCGACTCGTGAAGGAACTCGAGTCACGCGGGTGGAAGATTTCGGAGGCGCTCGCATGAGCCACGCAGAACAGAACACCGGCGCTTCGAGTGCCCCAGCGACGGCTTCGAGTGCCTCAGCGACCGTCGTCGCCATCGACGGACCGGCGGGCAGCGGCAAGTCCAGCGTCAGCCGCGCCGCCGCGCGCGCTCTCGGCTACTCCTACCAGGACACCGGCGCCGCCTACCGGGCGCTGGCCTGGACCTGCCTCGACGCCGGAATCGACACCCAAGACCCCGCGGCGGTCGTCGCGGCCTTCGACTCGTTCGACTATTCCATCGGCATCCACCCCGACGACTATTTCGTGCGCGTGGGCCGGCACGACGTCACCGACGCCATTCGCGAGCCGCGCGTCACCGCCGTCGTGAGCGCGATCGCGCGAGTGCCGGAGGTGCGCAGTCGCCTCGTCGAACTGTTCCGCAGCATCATCCGTTCGAATGATCGTGACGGCATCATCGTGGAGGGCCGCGACATCACAACGGTCGTCGCACCAGACGCTGCGGTGAGAATTCTCCTCACGGCGACCGAAGAGGCTAGAATGGGTAGGCGTTCAGCCGAACTCTCCACAGAATCGGCCGCGAAGACCGCGCAGCAGCTTAGCTCGCGCGATGCCCAGGACTCCAAGGTCGTCGACTTCATGAACGCCGCCGATGGCGTTGTGACCATCGATTCAACCGAACTTGACTTCGACGAGACCGTGACCGCGGTTGTCGATCTCGTGCAGAAGCACGCAAGAACTGACTAAGAGGACGACCGATATGGCCGAGCACGACGAATACCCCGCGATCGACGGCGAACTCGCCGCACGCATCACCTCGATGGACGATGCGGATGCCGCTCAGCGCGCCGCGAGCCTCCGTGTCGGGCTGGGCGACTACGAACTCGACGAGGAAGACCTCGGTCTACTCGACTCGATCTCCGACGACCCCGACGCCATCGTGTACCTGCCGGCCCTGCCGGTGCTCGCGATCGTCGGTCGGCCCAACGTCGGCAAGTCGGCGCTCGTCAACCGCATCATCGGCCGCCGTGAGGCCGTCGTCGAAGACACCCCCGGCGTCACGCGCGACCGGGTGAACTACAAGGGCGAGTGGGCGGGTCGCCCGTTCACCATCGTCGACACCGGCGGCTGGGAGCACGATGCCCGCGGCATCAACGCCTCGGTCGCCGCCCAGGCCGAGATCGCCGTCGACCTCGCCGACGCCGTGCTCTTTGTCGTCGACGCCACGGTCGGTGCGACGGCGACCGACGAGCACGTCGTGCGCATGCTGCGCGCGACCAAAAAGCCCGTCATCCTCGTCGCCAACAAGGTCGACGACGCCCGCCAGGAATCGGATGCCGCGGCCCTCTGGGCACTCGGCCTCGGCGAGCCGTGGCCCGTCTCTGCCGTCCACGGCAGGGGAGTGGCCGACCTGCTTGACAAGGTCCTCACCGTGCTGCCCGAGGTCTCGGCAGTCGCGAAGGAGGAGGTCGGTGGACCGCGCCGCGTCGCGATCATCGGTCGCCCGAACGTCGGCAAGTCCAGCCTGCTGAACAAGGCCGCCGGTGAAGAGCGTGTCGTTGTCAACGAGCTCGCCGGAACTACCCGCGACCCGGTCGACGAGCAGGTTGAAATCGGTGGCAAGGTCTGGCGTTTCGTCGACACCGCCGGCATCCGTCGTCGCGTGCACTTGCAGCAGGGTGCCGACTTCTACGCCACGCTGCGCACGAGCGCCGCGCTGGAGAAGGCCGAAGTGGCCGTCGTCATGCTCGACGTCTCCGAGCCGATCAGCGAACAGGACGTGCGGATCATCGACCTCGTTCTCGAG
>JAODAY010000235.1 GCA_025463665.1 Microbacteriaceae bacterium | reverse complement strand
CCTCAATCCTGTTTAACGGCGCCTCCCCTACGCTGTATTGCCCCCGCTGTCCACCCCATGCGCCTCGGTTAATCGAGATCGGTGCAGACGCATAGAGTTGTGCGTGTGAACGACAGGGCAGTGGCAGTAGACGCGTGGGAATCCCTCTTTCGCGCCCAGGTCTCCGTGTTGCGGCAACTCCACATCGAGTTTCCGTCCGAGGAGCTTTCGCTCAACGAATACGACGTTCTGTTCAATCTGCAGCGCAACCCCGAGCGCCGACTGCGCATCCGTGACCTCAACCGTCACCTGCTGCTCACCCAGCCCAGCGTCAGTCGCCTCGTCGACAGGCTCTCGCAGCGCCAACTCGTCTCGAAGGAGACCGACCCTGACGACGGGCGCGGCACCGTCGTGCAATTGACGGATGCCGGATACGAGCTGTTTCGCCGCGTCGCCGTCGTGCATGCCGAATCCATCAGCCACCGCGTCGGCGAGGTGCTCTCGTGTGACGAGTTGCGCCAGCTGACGGCGCTCTGCGACAAGTTGCGGATCGGTCGCGCATGACCACGGCAGCCGTCGACCGTCCCTCGGTCGTCTGGCTGCGCGATGACCTGCGCCTGGCCGACAACCCAGCACTGGATCAGGCGGTGCGGCGAGGCGCACCGGTCGTGATCGTGTACCTGCTCGACGAGGTGAGCCGCGGCATCCGCCCCCTCGGCGGAGCGACGAAGTGGTGGCTGCACCACAGCCTCACCGCGCTCCGCGCAGACACCGAATCCCTCGGCGGCTCACTCGTGCTGCGGCGGGGCGACGCCGCGACCGAGATCGCCCGGCTGGTGACCGAGACGGATGCCGCGGCCATCTACTGGAACCGCCGCTATGGGGCCGCGCGCGAGGTCGACGCCGCGCTCAAGTCGAGCCTGCGCGACACCGGGCTCGAGGTGCAGAGCTTTCGTGCGAACCTGCTTTTCGAGCCGTGGACCGTCACGACCCAGGAGGGCTGGCCCTACCGGGTGTTCAGCCAGTTCTGGAAGTCGTGCCTCGAGCTCGGCGTCGATCGGGAGCCGCTGGCCGCGCCGCAGAGCATCCAGTCGTTCGCGACGCGGAGCGACACCCTGGAGGAGTGGGAGCTGCTACCGGCCCGGCCAGACTGGGCGGGCGGGTTGCGCGAGCACTGCGCTCCGGGCGAGGCGAGCGCGCGCGACAGGCTCGAGGATTTCACCCTCGACGTGCTCGAGGACTACGACCGGCGCGACGAGCCGGGGTTCCAGGCCACGAGCGGGCTCAGCCCGCACCTGCGGTTCGGGGAGATCAGCCCGCTGCAGGTCTGGCACCGGCTGCACGGCGTTCTCGGCAGCGCCGCGCGCGACAAGTCGGCGAAATACCTGCGTGAACTCGGCTGGCGCGAGTTCAACTGGAATATCCTGTACCACTTTCCCGCGCTGCACGAGAAGAACTTCCGCGCCGCCTTCGACCACTTCCCGTGGGAGGAGTCGGTGCCGGAATGGGAGATCGACGCGTGGCGGCAGGGCAGGACGGGCGTGCCGCTTGTCGATGCCGGCATGCGGGAGCTCTGGGTCACCGGCACGATGCACAACCGGGTGCGCATGGTCGCGGCGAGCTTTCTCGTGAAGAACCTGCTCGTCGACTGGCGGGTGGGTGAACGCTGGTTTTGGGACGCCCTGGTCGACGCCGACGAGGCCAACAACCCCGCGAACTGGCAGTGGGTCGCTGGCAGCGGGGCCGATGCAGCGCCCTTTTTCCGGGTCTTCAACCCGTTGCTGCAGCAACAGAAGTTCGACCCGCAGGCCAGATACATCCGTCGCTGGGTGCCCGAGTTCGACGGCCCCGATTATCCGCACCCGATCGTCGACCTCGCGAGCAGTCGGCGTGACGCGCTCAAGGCCTACGACACCATGAAGTCGCGCGCGGCGAGCGCCCCCGAGTCCGCCGCTGTGGCCGATTCGCTCTAGACCACCGGTGTGGCGCCGACCGCGCTGACCGCCCTTGCGGCCGCGGCCGAGCCGGCATCGCCCGCGCGCACGGCGTCGGCGGATTCCAGCCACTCGAGAAGGAAGCCGGCGGCGAATGCGTCGCCCGCGCCCCCGGTATCCACGACGGCGACGTCGAGCGCCGCGACGGAACCGAGCTGCGAGCCGGTCGCCACGATCGCCCCGTCGGCGTCGAGGGTGACGGCGGCGATGCCGAACGTGCCGGCGAGGGAGGCAGCGATGTCAGGGGGGCTCGCGAGTCCGGTGAGCAGCGCGCCCTCCTCCCAGTTCGGAAAGACGACGCTCGCGCCGTCGATGTCGGCGAGGAACCTGGCCGGACCGTAGTTCTCGAGGTGTTCGGCGGAGGCCGGGTCCACCGAGACGAGCACACCGGCGGCGCGCGCCCGCGCGATGAGCCGCACGAGCGGCCGCACGTCGTCAGCCCCGAAAAGGCTGTGCCCGCTGAGGTGCAACGCGGCCGCGCCGGCGAGGAGTTCGTCGGTCACCCAGTCCGGGTCGAGTGCCTGATTCGCACCGCGCTCGGTCAGCATCGTGCGGTCGTCGCCCTCGACGATGACGACGCTGGTGCCCGTCGCCAGCGTCGCGTGCGCGGTGATGTGCGGCGTGACGCCCGCCGAGGC